>JAGLWO010000451.1 GCA_023133395.1 Candidatus Cloacimonadota bacterium
TTCTCAATATTCTACTTCGTTTATATAAAACAGAGATTTGTATTTTCTTGTTCTCGAAATTTTCTTTATCATCATCTTCTAATTCTTTAACCAATATCCTTGAGCGGTCGATAACACGACCAAGTCGATTTGTTAATGAAAGCAACAGTAAACCTACACCGGAGATTAATACAACTGGTGATATCAAGGATTGCATCAATTGAATGAGATATTGAACGTTTGACATGATTAATTCTTTAGAACCTTATTAACTTCCCAAACAGCGAAGGTTCATGTAACCTTAAACTTTACCTTTTACTTCTTTCTCAACTTTCAGCGCTAGATTATTCACTTTTTCAAGTAGTTCATCTGCTTTTGTGAGAATATCAAATTTGAATTTTTCATCCTCAATATTTCCCATATTGATCTTTACGTTCAGGTAAGCTGATTTTGCAGCCGCATTTGCAGTTATGGCTGCAACTCCTGCATCGGAAAGAGCGTTCTTATTACCGATCTTTGCGATTTTTTCAGTAAGTTCAACAGCTTCGCGAGCAACTTCTAAAGTTTCAAGAGGAACCAGGATAGCGTTTTTAGTCGCATTCTGAATAGTTTTATTACGAATTTTAATTTCTTCATCAGTTTTTTTGGGAAGACGAGCAGCTTCCATCATTCCATAGAATGCATCTGTATCTTTATCGATAGCATCGAGAGAGTGTTCCTTTATTTTTTGTCCAGCTTCAGCCAGTTCTTTAGCTTCATCCCACGCTTTTTCATAACCTTTTTTACCAAATGTTAGATTGGCAACCATAGCTGTCAAAGCTCCGGACATTGCGGAACAAAGGGCAGCCACACTTCCTCCACCGGGAGCGGGTGAATCGGTAGAAAGATCGTCTGCAAAATTTATCAGGGTCATATTCACAAGTTTTTCTTTTTCAGCAATTGCATATTCTATGACTTTTTCATTAATATCAAAGGGACCGAGGTCATCCAGTCCCATAGATTGGACAGCAGTTTCAATGATCATCTTTTCAGGAATTCCAGTGCTTTCTCCCATTCGATTCAGGTAGTATTTTCCTGCCATTAAAATTGCTTCTTTAGGAATTAAACCCACAAGCTCGCTTCCTGTAACCTGGATTCCCATATCTTTTGCAAGTTCACGAACTTTCTCCAGAACCAAATGTGGTGGGGTAATTTTGTAATTTGTCAGGTTTATGCTGATTTGAGAGCGATTGTATTCATCAATAAACCAGCCAACTGCTTTGCAATGAGTGAAAAGACCGGGTTCACGGATTTTATTTCCATCTTTATCTTTTAAAATTTTATTATTCTTATCACGTTTAAGGCGACCTTTTTCCCGGATATAAAGTGCAAGGTCATTAGCCTTTTTCTTATCGCGAGAGTTTAGATTAATATTGTAAGCAATAAGAAATTCACGAGCAGAAATTGCGGTAGCACCGGCTTTTATATTAAATTTCTGGGGACCGAAATCCGGCTTCCAGTACGGGTCTTTCATTTTTTCCGGAATAGCTTCATATTCACCTTTTCGGACTTCTGCCAGGTTTTTCCATTCCGGTTTTGTAGCTGCATATTCATACAAATAGACAGGGATTCCAAGTTCCTCACCAACTCTTTTACCGAGTCTTCTGGCGTATTCTACACAGTCATCCATTGTAACACCTGAAACCGGTACAAAAGGACAAACATCTGTGGCTCCCATTCTGGCATGTGCTCCATGGTGTTTACTCATATCGATGATTTCCGAAGCTTTTTTTATTGCCTGGAAAGCTGCTTCAATTGCTGAATCTGGATCTCCGACAAATGTGACAACAGTTCTATTCGTATCTGCACCGGGATCAACATCCAGAAGATAAGCTCCTTTAACTGATCTTATTGCTTCAGCTATTTGATCCAAAATTTTATGATCTCGTCCTTCACTGAAATTGGGAACACATTCAACAATTTGCATTTATCCTCCATTTATTTATTTATTCATTTTTTTTGATTATGACTGACTAAAACTGAGTGATTATTAGTCAATTATTTTGTTGAAAAAGTGTGCGTGAAAGTGGGGAAAGGAAAGTATCAGTTGAAATTGATTTATAGCTTTGCTTGAGTTAAGGACAATATACGTCGCATTTCTCGCCTAGGTTTTTCTGGGAGAAAGCATTACCTTGCAGGAAGGTTTTGGCATGCTTATTGCTGCCGTAGGAGCTGTACTTGTGGAGGTGAAGAAGCGGAATTAGTGTTCTAATTCTGCGATTTCTGCTTCTCGATCTTCTTCTTTAGCTTGAGAAATGTAGGATCTTGCAATGTTTAAAAGAATTGAACTAACTGTTGGATAACTCTCTGCTTTTCTTTTAGCAAAATTATTATACTTTTCAACCATCTCTCTTTCTTGATCTCCACCTTCGTACGGACCTCTTGTAGTGAATCCTCTTTTATTAAAAATCGCAACAGAAAAATTATTATTTAGACAATCAGAATTAATATTCTCAATAATCTCACAAATTTCATCGGGTGGCCAATCTTCATCGTTTTGAGGATATTGAGCTAGAATCTTTCCTATTTGGCAGTCCGCTACATCAACCCTATCAAATTTTTTAGCTAACTTTCTTGCTTTAGTTATCCATTTTTTTAGAAATTTAAAATCAATAATTTTGGACTCACTAGAACCAGGAATCTTTTTCCATGTATCTAACAAATCATGTGCTAATTTTGCTCTATTAAGTAATTGTTCTTCAGATAGTTCTTCTATTTCTTCTTTTTCTAATTCTTTGTTATTCTTTGGTTTATATATCCATTTGATTATTTCGATAAAAGATTCTGGATTGTTTGACAATTCATTATGTAAGTGTTTGGGTTTTTGTATATTACCATATGAAGTTAATATTGGTAAATAATTCCATTCTAATTTAATTAATTCAGTTTCTTTAATATCCTCTCTTTTCTCTAATTCTTCAAATAAATTATTAATTTCGTATCTATTTGGTCTAATGTCTTCATTAGATTTTATTGTTACTACTTTTTCCAAAATCTCAATCAGAAGTGGAGATGATATATCCTTTACTTCATGCGAACATATTTGGATTGCACTAGAATAACGATCAAATTTTATAAGATATTTCAAACCAACTTCTTTGTCTTTTGGAGATAAATTATAAAAACCAGCATAACAGTTTGTCCAATATTTATTTATAATTTCATTATTAGTAGAATCAATGAATTCCCATAGCTTCACTGTTTGTTCAATAGGAACGAAGAGTTGAGCCAATGCATAATTATTGAATCCTTTTTTTTCTAATAAATAAAATAATTTATACACCCATTCAATACCATGTAAACGTGATTTATCAGATATGAAACTTTGAACAAAAATTAAATCCTTTGATTTATTATTTAAGAAATCACAAATAGATAAAATTTCATCATCTTTATTAACTATTTTACTTATCGTTGAGCCTAGTATAGCAGACTCTTTTACATGCAAACTTAATTCTTTAACTCTGTTTATTCCATATTTCGTGTAAATCTCATTCAAATTAGTTAACCTTCTTTTAAATATAATTTTTTGTTGTTTTACTAAAGAGTCTTTTCTTCTGATGAATCCTTCAGGAAATTCAGGCCAATGCTCGTCAAATAACCATTTTGATTTTGCAATTTCATCAGACGGAGTTAAAGCTTTGTAAAGTAATTCATATGGCTTTAGATCGCTAAATGACATACTCCATTTAGCATCTGGGAGTGATTTATGCTTATATAATAATTTTCTCAAAGTATTCCAAGCTTTATATTCATCCTGTTTAATCTTTCCTAAATTTGAATTTATAAATTTTAAGATATTGTTTCTATCATCTGAACGCAAATTTGTAGATAGTTCTATAAGCTGTGACAGTTTTGTTTCACTGTAATCAAAAATCGAAATTAGTATATCAATAACTTTAGAATGGGTTTCAAAAATTTCTTTATATGTCTTAGGTTCATTTAAGTTTTGATCAAATTTTCTCCATCTCATATTACTAGAATAATGAATTATACCTGAATATGAATTAGGCATGATTTCAATTAACAGATCCCATGTAAGATTTGTTTCCTTATTAGCCAGCATCTCCAGAACTTTCATTCTTGTTTTAAAAGGAGCTAAGGTTTGATAAAGTTGTGGTATAAACAAGTTTCTAAGACTGTTAAATGGTCTGTTTGAAAGGGTGCCACCTGGATCAATTATTGATAATTTCGTTAGTATTAGGGCGGTTCTTGAAAAATATTCAGGTAACCAAGCAACATTTTCTAATGCCCATAATAATCCAGTATGATAGCTTATAGGGCTAATTATACCAGGGTCTTCTTCAAACAATGCTTTTATTGGTGAGTTTTCTACATTGAGAAGCTTTTCTACAGCTCCAAGAAATTCAGAAGGTGATGCTTCTGCAATAAGTGGTAATTCTTGTTGTATAGATTTCCAGAAAATCGGATTATCGTTTTCTAATAACTTAGAAATTATGTAATCAACCCACTTAACACTGTATATAGGTGTATCAAGTTTTAACTCTTCTCCATAGATAGATATTAATATTAAGGATTGAGTTAATCCTTCACGAATCCAATCAGAATATGGCTTATTTTTACCATGAATTGAAGCCATCTGCCTATCTTCAGGTTTTAGTTCAAATTTAGGGTCTATTTCGTTCATTATTTGTAGAAAAGAAGAACTTAGCTTTTTGAAATCATCTTTTGTTAAAAATCTTGCTGCATTTGTCCATGTATCTAAAGGTGATGAAAGTCGCCAATTTGAATTAATCTGAACGATTGGTGAATCTTCTGTAAATAACCATCTTTTAAGTTTAGCTGAATATTCCTCATAACTAGTACCTGAGATTTCCACTACAATATTTATATCTTTTTCGAAATTTTCATTCCATCTACCAATTATTAGAGCAGGAATAATATCTCTTACGAATTCAGGTTTTGACCATTTTGGTAAGCTTTTATCAAATCCAAGTTGTCTTCTCAATATTGTAATGTTTCTAACAGATTCCTTCACATATTTTTCAGAAATTTCTTTTGATAATCCGGACTTAACCAATGACTCGATAAACGAATCTCTGCTAATTCTTGTTAATGAAATCTTATCGTTCCAAATACCCGAGGAATCAGCCCCAATGGGAACAATTACGCAATGTCCTTTTGTTACAGCATATTGTAATAAATTTGTTTCTTCAAATCTTGGAATTAAAATTAGTGGTTTTTCATGAACAGATAATTGTCTGAACGATTGAGGATCATCTACTATTAAACTTCTTGTAAAGAAATCTTCCTCTAATTCTGACTTGTTTTTAAAGCAGGCAATAATAAATGCTAAAGCTTCTTCTCTAGATTTGCCTTGCACAGCAATTAATTTTGAATTGTTTGTATAGCTCAATAATTCCTTAACATTTTTTTCTCTTCCTCCTAAAAGAATGTCAGGTGAAAGATTTATTTGTGGTCCAGTCGACCATTCATCCAAAAACATATCTGATGGTTGTATCCCACTGCATGGATATTTTCTTAGCTGATCCACTGAAAACCATACAGCTACGGTAGGTGCTATATCAAACCAGTTTTCAAGATCTACAGCATCATATACTATAATACTTTTCCAAATTCTATCTTGCTTTTTTTCTTCAACCCATTCTTTTTTCTTTGTCCAAATCCTTGGAGTTATAAATATATAAGTAGAGTTAGATGGATTATAACCAAGTGGTTCTCTGGTTCTTTTTTCATAATCTCTTTCTGCTTTGCTGTTAAAATCTTTATTAGATCCTAATTCCCATAATGATATTCCTAAAGGAATAAATTCTGATTCCTTAGATACTTCTAGAATTCCATCCCAACCACTTAAGTAAATATTTTTTCCTGAGGGGAATCTGATATCATTAATCGATTTAGATGATGCCCTTATTAACTTCCTAATCAGTAATGGTAAAATAGCTGAACACTCAACTCGATCAGCCCAGTTGATTATATCAATACATTCAACCCATTTCATCTGTTTTTCCTTGCTTCACCAGCAAACACTTCTTCAATGTCCAGATTTTGTTGTTCACATTCTCATACAAGATATTACATTCCTTTTGCATTTAAGCTCCATCGCAATGTATACTTCACCGAGGATGGGAAAAGTATGGTTTATGTCAAATTAAAAGTACCTGAGTGCCTTTAAAGTTGAGAAGCATGGACTTCTGTTTCCGTCAAAAGCCGGACACAGTTCACGGGAATGACAATGGAATATGGATTAGGTATCGAACTAAAACACCTTCCTGCCAGCCACCAGGGTGGAGATGATCTCCACTTCCTCATTTACATAAATTAGTTTGGATAGCAGTTCACTGCAGTTGTATTTATTTTGCTCAGGTATTTTGAGGAATACAATATCTGCATCTTTTCCAACTTCGATAGAACCGATTATATCTTCTTTTCCCAGAACCTTTGCTCCACCAAGAGTTGCGTAATAAAAAGCTTCTTCCGGGGAAACAGTGTAGTCATCCTGTCTGTAGCAGGTCATTTTCATAACATTAAACATTGAAATAGAAGTTCCGCCAGCAGCGTCGGAAGCAAGTGCAAAATCAATTCCCGATTTCTTTATTTTTTCAAATGGGAAAACACCACTTTTCAAAAAGAAGTTTGAATCCGGGCAGTGGATGATTTTACTTTCTGTGTTTTTTATAATTTCCAACTCTTCATTATCGAGATGAATTCCATGCCCGAGAAGAGTTTTGGGACCAAGGATGCCAAGCTTCTCATATATTTCAGTGTAGTTTTTATATTTAGGAAAGAGCTTTTTTACCAGTTCGATTTCATCCTGATTTTCAGAGAGATGAGTTTGAATATAAGCTTCATTCTTTTGAGCAAATTCACCTATCATTTTCATAAGCTGTGAAGAGCAAACCGGAGCAAATCTGGGGGAGAATACATATTCCAGAAGCTCAGTTTTTTTATTCCATTTTTCAAAAAGCTCCACACTCTCGCGAAAGGAAGTTTCAGTATCTTCCTGCAAATATTCAGGAGAATTAGTATCCATCATAGTTTTGCCGATAATGGCTCTTACTCCCAATTTTTCCGCAGTTTCAAAAGCAATGTCACAAGCTTCTTTGAAAGGAGAGGTGTAAATTACAGATGTAGTAGTTCCAGCTTTAACCGATGCTTTAAAGAAATCTTTTGCAACTTTTTTGGCATATTGTGGGTCTTTTGATTTTAATTCCTCGGGAAATGTGCAATTATCCAACCAATCAAATAAATTGGAATTATGTCTTCCCCGAACATAGTATTGAGAAAGATGTACATGAGTATCAATTAACCCCGGAATACAAACTGAATCTGAATAATCAGTGAAATCCCGATTTTCTATATTTTTTGAAATGGATTCTATTTTTGTATCAGAAATAGAAATAAAGGTATCAGGTAAAAATTCGACTTTATCCGATGAAATAGGATTTAAAATATTTGTTTTAATTATGAGCATGAGATTTATCTTTCCCCGGTATAAGTTTTATTTCAACTTTAATGATTTTTTTATTTGTAACCTGAATAACTTTGATTTTCCAATTTCCAATAGTAATTTTTGTGTTTTGTCTTGGGATTCTCTCGAGTTTGTCAATGATAAGCCCGGCAATGGTTTCGTAATCTCCTTCTGGAAGGTTCATTTCATATTCGTCATTCAGGTAATCGATTTCAACAAAACCCTGAAGTAAGAAGTGATTTTCACCGATTTTCTCTATTTCCTCGGAAGTTGTATCATATTCATCTTCAATTTCACCGACGATTTCTTCCAGAATATCTTCAATCGTTATAAGTCCTGCTGTTCCACCAAAAGAATCTACGACAATGGTCATACTCTTCTTTTGTTTCTGCATTTCCGTAAGAAGCTTATTAACGTCCATTGTTTCAGGGGCAAAGAAAACTTCCCTGATAAAATCAGATGCTTTCAGCTTACCGTTGTCTTTCTTTTTCATCAAATCATATATGATAAGAACTCCTATGATGTTATCGAGGTTACCATCATAAACAGGAAACCTGGTAAATCCTTTTTCTCCGGCAATTTCAATTACTTCGTCGATAGAAGTATCTTTGTCGAGAGCTACGATTTCAGTGCGGTGAACCATTACATTTTCTGCATCCAGTTCAGTGAATTCCAGAGCTTCTTCGAGCATTTCACGCTGATCTTCCAGAAGAGTTCCATCATCTTTTGTTTCGGAAAGCATGTAGGAAAGATCCTCTCTTGAAAGTAAATGAAATCCCTTATTCTGAGGAAGTTTAAACAACTTCGCCAGTAATAAATTTAATAATGAAACAAACTTTACAAAAGGTCTGAACACAATACTGAAAAATATTAGTAGAGAAAATCCCTTTGTAACCAGCTTATTCGGATTCTCTCTGTAAATCGCTTTAGGAATGATTTCAGCAAAAATAAGAATAAATCCAGCAACGATAAGAGTTGCAGCATATTCGGAGATTTCAAATGTTTTTTTCTTATTGAAGATATTAATCAGAAAGATGGAAAGCGATGAAACAATTACAAGGGAGATATTGGTTCCAAAGAGAGTGGTTCCAAA
>JAGLWO010000452.1 GCA_023133395.1 Candidatus Cloacimonadota bacterium
AAGAAGATTTGTAATGTTAACAAAAATTTTTGATACTCTCGGATTAGAATCTAAAAGATTGAAATTATCGTGGATTTCAGCATCAGAAGGCACCAAATTTGCTAAGGTTAGCAATGAATATACAGAAGAAATAAAAAGCTATGGAGAAAATCCATCAAAGTTAAATGTTTTTTTATAAAAAATTGGTGAAAATATAAAATGATTTTAATGGTTATGTGAGGAATAATGAAAGAACAGTTTACTCCTAAAATAGTAGGTTTTCTTTGTAACTGGTGTTCTTATGCTGGAGCGGATCTAGCTGGAGCAGCAAAATTGGAAATAATGCCTTCTCTTACAGTTATCAGGGTGATGTGTTCCAGTAGAATCGACCCGAATTTAGTTTTAACAACTTTGTTGTTGGGTGCAGACGGAATACTGATCGCGGGATGTCATCCGGGTGATTGTCATTATGAAAAAGGAAATTATTATGCTCGCAGGAGATTTGCTTTACTGAAAAAGGTAATTGAAACCTTAAAAATAGATCCGGAAAGATTGCAGTTATCCTGGGTATCTGCTTCGGAAGGAAAAAGATATGCTGAAGTAGTTAATAAGTTTACTGAAAAAATAAAAAAGTTGGGACCAAATCCCGTCCAAACTACTCCTTATCTATAATTTTAAATAAAGAAGGAATAATGAATAATTCGGACATATTAATAATTGGTGCTGGAGTGGCAGGAATTGAAGCCAGCTTATTACTTGCTAATACCGGTAAAAAAGTGTATTTAGTGGAAAAAGCTTCTTTGATTGGTGGAAATGTTATCAAATACGAAGATGTTTTTTCCAATATGGAATGCTCTACTTGTATGATAGCACCCAAACAACAGGAAGTTCTGCAAAGCGAAAATATTGAACTTTTAACGCTTAGTACTGTTGAAAAAGTTCAAGGCGAAATAGGAGATTTCACAGTTACCATAAATAAGAAAGCAAGATATGTAAGTCTTATAGATTGCATAGGTTGTGGAATGTGTTATGAACCTTGTCCTGTCAGTTTGAAAAATGAATTTGAGCAGAACCTTTCTGAGAAAAAAGCTATCTATGTGCCTTGTCCGGGTTCCCTACCAAATGTACCGGCAATCGATCCTGAACATTGCCTGCAACTCAACGGCAAAAAAACCTGTAATGCCTGTGTTGAAGCTTGCGCGTTTGGAGCCATAAATCTTTCCGATAAAGATGAAAAAATCGAGATAAAAGTTGGGGTAATCATTGTAGCTACCGGGTTTGATATTATTGACCCTGCAGGATTTCCTCAATTTGGATATGGGAAATATCCTAATGTATATACAGCAATGGAGATTGAAAGATTATATGCTTCTAATGGACCAACCGAAGGCGAAATTACCCTGCGAAAAGGGGATGCACCTCCCAACTCTATAGCAATAATTCAATGTGTTGGACGCGAGCAGCAGGGTTATTGTTCAAGTGTATGTTGTATGTACTCGCTTAAGTTAGCTCACTATCTAAAGCATAAATTACCCGATGCAAAAATCTTTAACTTTCATTCTGATTGGTGTATGCCAGGCAAATACTATCAGAAATTCCACCAGGATGTTAAGGAAGAAGGTGTTGATTTTATATATTCTCCTATCGATAAAATTAAAGTGGGAGGAAACAGTAAAGGATTATCAATAGAATATTATAATGAAAAAGATGAAAAAGAGAAACTATCCGCAGATATGGTGATTCTTTCACTGGCAATGATGCAGGGAAAAGATGCTGCTTCTCTTTCTAAGCTGCTTGGAATTGAACAGGATAAAAGGGGTTTCTTTATAAATCAGGGTATTCAGCTTGGTTCTGTAGATACTTCCAAACCAGGGATTTTTCTTGCCGGTTGTGCTGAAGGACCTAAAGATATTCAGGGTTCAATAACTCAAGCGGAAGCAACTGTATGTAAAGTGATGTCTTATTTATCATAAGAAAACAAAGGTGATAAAATGAGTGATAAAATTGGAGTTTACGTTTGTGAATGCGGTCCTAATATTGCCGATAAAGTTGATATTAAAAAGATTTTAACAGAAAT
>JAGLWO010000453.1 GCA_023133395.1 Candidatus Cloacimonadota bacterium
AAAGTTTTTGCAGAAGTCGCGAAAGCTTCCAATACATGGGAAGTTGCAGCAGGCCAGGATGGTCCTTCCCAGAATGATGTAGGATTAAAATTAGGATCATCTTTCGGTAAAGCAGGAACAGGATTGGGAAGCCAGAACTGAGCGGGATTTAAAAGATGTTTTTTGAATACATCTAGATTTTGTTCAGTTCCAATTCCTGCAAAAAACGGATAGAAAGTTGTAATACACATTGTTTTGGAAAGTTCTTTTGAATCGGGATGTCTATCTCGATAACTTTCATCTTCTTCATTCCAGAGAAGAGAATTAACTGCATTTTTTGTTTTATTTGCGTAATTTCGAAAGTATTTTTCATCATCATCTTTTCCCAGAATACGAGACATATTGGAAACTGCCAGGATATTTGCATAAGCATAGCTGGTTGCGTCGATAGCTTCATATCGCAAGCTCGGATTTTCCTCTTTCCAGTGCGAAAGGTCGTCCATACCTGTTTCAAGTTGATGATCGATGACGAATAACCCATCTCCATCCGCATCACGGTCTGTTATCCACCAATCTATATTTTTCTTCATTCCCGGATATATTTCTTCGAGTTTTTCTTTATTCCCATGGATAAGATAATGTTTCCAGGCAGTGTGGGGAAGAAGTGACAATCCTGTTTTTGAATTATGATGCAGTTTCACACGATTTGTGCGGGGAGAAGTATACCACGGAAAACGACCATCTTCATAAGCGGAATAAATCATATTTGCTATGTGCCCGAATCCGATATCCGCATCAATTGCCCAATTCATATCAAATGCCATAAATGGAGCACTGTAGCAGCAATAAGTCTGGTAAGCCTGCCTGCCTTCCATAACCACAGGATATTTGAAATAACCTAGATCTCCACCGGCTGTAGAGAATTTAAGCAGGAACCAGCGAAATCCGTAAAGTTCTTCCAAACCTTTATCCGAACATGAAAAATGAGGAACATCATTTTCGAAAAAATTTTGCCAGTCCTTTCTATTCAAAGCAATGGGATCGTTTTGTGCCAAAACGGTTTTCAGATTTTCCAATGCTATCTTTTCTTCAGGATCAATGGCGCAGACAAAGGTGAACTTACGAGAAGTGTACGAAGGAATTTCAACTTTGTATTTCAATTCGTAAGTTCCTGCCGGTTCACAGGTCATTTCATCCGGTTCGATATTTCCACCGATTGCCATTGTCAGTCCGTCATCTAGGATATTCGGAAAAACATTTTTATCTTTCAGAATGATGAAATTATACGATTTTTTGGTGATCTTTACTCCGCCTGTTTCTCCACGCCAGTCTTTTGAGTTTATGCAGTTCCCGGAAATTTCAATTTCATGAATAATATCCTTATCTGTAGGATTGAAAATATGAACAATAGAAACTACTACATCATTTTTGGTTACACAGACCTGCCGTTGTTCAATCAATTCGTTCTGTGAAATTTTGTCCTCTGGAGGTTCTGTGCTTATTTCTGTTCCTGAAATAATAATCTGGTCCAGATTTAAATTGAAAGAAGTTCCAATATTGATATCAGGAGTCACGATCACCTGATCGGGAAACCAGTTGATAGTTGTTCCATCTACGATGTTGAAGATATTTCCGAGCTTATGAGTAGCGAAGTAGAATTTGGAGGGAATACCAGTGTAAAGAGCTACGTTTTTCCCATGCCCAACGCTGTTCTTATCATTTCTATTTCCAATGAGGTTAAGTATAGGAACTTCAGAGATTGGAATTTTAGGAAAGGTTGTATCTATTTCCGGTTTGAGAATTGTGAGACGAAGGATATGTTTGCCTTTTTCAATTTTTGGAATTTGTATAGATGACCACTTGAAATCCTGTTCTTTATTTCCCCAGCCACCTGTCTCTAAGTATTCAAATCTGCCTGCAGGTTTTGCATCTATCGAAATATCCATACAACCAGAACCATTCAAAGCTCTTGCATAACTGATAAAGATATATGCAGGCCAGAGAACCTCTTCCAATTCAAATTCATATTCTGCAAAATTACCTGGTTTTGAACCGAATTCATTTCCCAGAACTTCTCCCCCGGATGCTGCAGGTTTTTCATCTCTTCCTTGCGAACCTTGCTGATATATGGGCTTTTCAGCTTCGAGTGTGATGATATCTGATTGGGATGATGATAGGTTCTGGAAAAGTAATAAATACAAGAAAATGATGAAGATTATTTTATTTTTCATTTATTTCTCTCTTTTTGTAAATCGTTGAAACGGTTACTTTCCTTTCTTTTTTCTTTCTCCTACCACCAGCT
>JAGLWO010000454.1 GCA_023133395.1 Candidatus Cloacimonadota bacterium
CCTCTTCTTTGTAGACCAATAGAATTCAGTCCTGTAACATGATAAGGTACACCAAACCCTCTGGTATAGGGAGGAATATCTTTTTTTACTCCACTCGCTCCACCCACAAAGGAATGAATTCCAATCTTTACGAATTGGGCTATTGCTGTCATTCCACCAATAATTGCATTATCATGAATATGGACATGTCCGGCAAGATTAACAGCATTTGCGATAATAATATAATTACCTAAAATACAGTTATGAGCAATGTGGGAGTATGTCATTAAAAGGCAGTTATTTCCAACCTGAGTTGGTGCATCCATTGTAGCAGACTTGTTTATTGTAGCAAATTCTCTGATTGTGTTGTTATCCCCGATAATCAATTTTGTCGGTTCCCCTTTGTATTTGAGGTCCTGACAATCTGTACCGATCACAGCAGAATGAAAGAATTTATTCCCATTTCCTATATCTGTATCTCCATCTATAACAACATTAGAAACCAGTATGTTATTATCTCCCAGTTTTACATCTGGACCAATAATACAATATGGACCTATTTCACAGTTATTTCCAATTTCAGCTTTAGAATTAACTATTGCAGTTGGGTGAATTTTTGTCATGATGTGCTCTATTTTTTTACTACTTTTGCCAGGAAGTCACCTTCACATACTTTATTGCTACCAACATAAGCATCTCCGTGCATTTTTGCCAATCCACGTTTCATCGAGATCACTCTTAATTCGAGTCTTAAAGCATCTCCTGGTAAAACTGGTTTACGGAATTTGACATTATTTATAGATGCAAAATAAGCCACATAATTATTTGGATTTTCCAGGGAATTCAGAACCATAATACCGCCGGTCTGAGCCATAGCTTCAACTATAAGAACGCCGGGCATTACCGGATGTTCTGGAAAGTGACCCTGAAAAAATGGTTCGTTGATTGTTACATTTTTAACACCAACTATAGTTTCACCAGCTTCAAATTCTATAATTTTATCGACTAATAGGAAGGGATAGCGATGTGGAAGTATTCGTTGTATAGCAGTAATATCAAAGACAATTTCTTCTAACTTTTTCTTCTGGTATATTTTTTGAAGTTCTTGTTTTTTATGAAGTTTACGAAGTTTTTTTACTAATTCGACATTTGTTTTATGACCTGAGCGAGCAGCTAATATGTGACCTTTTATCGGTACACCAAGAAGAGCAATATCACCAATAAGATCTACAACTTTATGACGTACGAATTCATTGTAGTATCGAAGTGGAGTATGATTTAACAGACCATCAGGACCTACAGAAATTTCACCCTTATAACCAAAAATTTTCTTTAATTTCTCAATTTCTTCTCTGGTTATATCCGGGTTGGCTACCACAATTGCATTCTGCAGGGAACCGCCTTTGATCAAACCAGCTTCTTTTAATTCTATTATTTCATGAAGAAAACAGAAAGTCCTTGCGGAAGCGAAATCTTTTTCAAAACAATCCAAAGAAGGAAGCCAGGTATATTGAGTGCCAAGAGCTTTCTGCTGGTAATCTACCATGAAGGTCACTTTTAAACTATCGGATGGAACTATTACAATATCTACGTTATCTGCAGGAGATGAATATGATATGGGTTTGTCAAATTCAAGATATTCGCGTTCTGAGTCCTGTTCGGCTATTCCTACTTTTTTTAATAATTTTAGAAATACTATAGAACTACCGTCAGCAACAGGAACTTCTGGACCTGTAACTTCGATCCTGATATTATCAATGTTCAAACCCTTAATTGCAGCGAGTACATGCTCGATTGTAGCAACAGTGGCATTTTTAAGACCAATAGTAGTTCCACGGGATATGTCTATCACATGGTCGATATCAGCAGGAATTTCTGGATTACCTTCTAAATCTGTGCGAATAAAAACTATTCCATCATCTTTTCCAGCAGGTTTGAAAGTGATAGTAGATACCTCACCTGAGTGAAGACCGACACCTCGGTAGCTAACTTCTCCTTTAATGCTCCTTTTAAGGTCCATCATTATTTTCCCTTCTTTTCCTTGAACATTTTTTTATAATATCTAACAATTTTAGGTAAATACTTTTCTGATGCTAATATCCTTTTTTTCAACCCGGCATCGATCGCTGGAGTTCCAAAGTATTTTGCTTTTTCAGGAATGGAATTACTTACTCCGGATTGAGCACCAACCATAACACCATCCCCGATCTTCAGGTGATCTGCTATTCCAACCTGACCAGCTAAATAGACAACATCACCGATTTCTGTACTACCAGCAACTCCAACCTGAGCACACAAGATAGAATTTTCCCCGATTTTACAATTATGTCCAATCTGTACCAGATTATCTATTTTGGTGCCTTTTCCAATTGTGGTGGAACCGATTGTAGCTCTGTCAATTGTTGAATTAGCTCCAATCTCTACATTATCTTCTATTACAACATTTCCAACTTGAGGAATTCTATTTTGAATTCCGTCAAAAAGGAGATAGCCAAAGCCTTCTGCTCCAATAACGCATCCTGCATGCAATATGATGTTATTCTTTAAAATACAGTCTTCATAAATGGTTATGTTTGGATATATATGACAATTTGAACCAATCTTCACATTTTCCATTATTACAGAATTGCTCTCAATAATCGTATTATTACCAATTTCTGCTTTATCGTGAATTATGCAATAATGCCCTATAACAACTTTTTCCCCGATTTTCGCGGAACCTGAAATTATTGCAGTTTTAGCAGTTTCACTTCTTTGCACTGGAGCTTCTATCTTCAACCAGGTTTTTACCATCATCATGAAACTGATGGAGGGTTTATCTATTAAAATTAGATTTGTGTCGGGTTTTAAAGTGATGTCGAAATCTTTGGGAACAAAGATCAGACCAGCTTCTGTTGCTTTTAGCTCTTCCTGGAATTTCGGGTTTTCAAAAAAACAAACTGAATTTTTGTTAGCTTCATTTAACTCAGCAACATTTGTCAGTTTTATATTTTTCTTTAAAATAATTCTGCATTGAAGTTGAGCTGCAATTTGTTTGGGTGTGAGCAGAACTTTGAAAATCTTCATGAAATCTTTTTATTCTGATTCTACAGCTTTTTCCAATTCGTCCATTATAAGGTCAGTAATATCCAAGCTGGGTTTGGCATAAAGAATACCACCAGCAGCAGCATCGAAGATTATTGTATAGTTATTTTCAATAGCAACTTTTTCAATTACATTTTTGAGTTTATTCAAAATAGGTTCGAGCAGTTCGTTTTGTTTCTGGAAAAATTTTCCATTCTCTCCAAAAATTTCCTGCACTTTCTGTTGTCTTTGTTGGGTAAGTTCCGTTATTTTATTTTCAGCTTCTTGTTTCCCTGATTCAGTTAGAATCAATTTCTTGCTTTCATAATCTGCAATTAAGGCTTCAATTTCTGCATCCATTTCTGTAATTTCCTGTTCCCATTTCTGTTTCTCATTCATTAAAATAGTTTGTGCTTCCTGGGTTTCAGAACTGGTCATCATAATTCTTTCAGTATCAATATAAGCCATATTCGATGTTTCAGCAACAGCCACAGAACTCAGTATTACTACCAACGCAAATACTAAAAAGATTTTCCTCATCTTAATTCCTCCATTTGTATTATTTAAACATAAACCTTTTCTTTATTCAATAATTTGAAGTCAATATAAAAAATTTGAAGAACAATGGTTCGTTTTCATTTTGAAGCTTCTCTTACTGCTTCTATTATTGGAATATAACCTGTACAACGACAAAGGTTACCTTCCAGTGCTTCTTTGATTTGCTCTTCAGTTGGATGAGGATTCTTATCGAGTAATGCCTTCGCACTCATTAACATACCTGGTGTAC
>JAGLWO010000455.1 GCA_023133395.1 Candidatus Cloacimonadota bacterium
GAAGTTTGTCACATCATTGCAACCCATGCAGGGGAAGGTGATATGGTTAAACGTTCAACAGAAGCGTACATAGTCCATCATGCGGATTTTATGACTTATTTGCCGTTTAAGGAAAGATTGAAAGTGTAAACATCACAAAGCTGGGGCTTTGGAACGAGAGAGTGTGTATTCTTGTTCCCAAGCCCCTGCTTGGGAACATAATAATAATTATTGGAGAAACTAATGGGTCTATCTTTAATAGAAAAAATCCTGGCAAATCACTCTGATAAAGAAGTGGTAAAGCCGGGAGAAATAATTGATATCGAGATCGATGTTCGCATAGCACGAGATTTTGGGGGAGCCAATGTTGTAAAAAATCTGATTCATAACAATCTGGAAGTTGAAGATCCTTCCAAAACCTTCTTCACATTTGACTGCAATCCAACCGGTTCCGACCAAAAATACGCTGCTAATCAGCAATATTGCAGGATGTTCGCCCGGGAGAAAGGAATTAAAATTTATGATGTGAATGTCGGAATTGGAACGCATCTCGTCATTGAAAAGGGTTTGGCATTACCGGGAAGCACGGTTATTTCCACAGATTCCCACGCCAATATTCTGGGAGCGATCGGAGCTTTTGGACAGGGAATGGGAGACCAAGATATTGCGGCAGCCTGGGCAAGCGGAAAAAGCTGGTTCAAAGTTCCCAAATCCGTTAAACTTACTTTAAAAGGGAAACGTCCTGAAAATATTTCTGCCAAAGAAATTGTTCTAAATTTACTGAATAAATTCGGAGCAAACCAGCTTCTGGGTTGTTCTGTAGAACTCTATGGTGAAGATGTGGAAAAACTTACTCTGGATGAAAGGATTACAGTTTCTTCGATGGCTACTGAAATGGGAGCGATAATCATTTTGATCCCACCTTCAGATGAAGTTATCTCTTATTGTGAAGAGCGTTCCGGGAAGAAACTGGAAATGATAAAAGCATGTGTTGATGCGGTTTACAATCAGGAGCTTGAACTTGATTTTAGCAAGTTCACACTAATGCTTTCCAGACCCGGACATCCAGATGATACTATCGATATCAATGAGGTAAGAAGAACTAAAATAGATTCAGCATTTATAGGAAGCTGCACGAATGGAAGAATTGATGATATGCGCGTTACTGCAAATATCCTGAAAGACAAAAAAGTAGCTCCCGGTGTTGTTCTGAAGATAGTTCCTTCGACTGATGAAGTCTGGAATCAATGCCTTGAAGAAGGAATTATTGATGTTTTTAAACAAGCCGGAGCCTTGGTTGGAAACGCAGGTTGCGCCGGATGTGCAGCAGGACAGATCGGACAAAACGGTCCTGGAGAAATTACTATCAGTACGGGCAACAGAAATTTCGCAGGAAAACAAGGGAAAGGAGAGGTTTATCTTGCTTCCCCTGCTGTAGTCGCTGCTTCTGCTGTTGCCGGTTATATTACTACTCCCGATAGAATTCCAGATAAACCAGCATTATTTATCCCAACCGGGAAAATAGAAACTGTAAAAGAAGTTCCAACTAAAGAATTAAAACTAAAAGATAAACCGGTTGTAGTAGAAGGCAAAATCTGGATTATTAAGCAGGATAATATCGATACTGATATGATCTATCACAACCGTTATCTTGCTATTACAAACATTAATGAAATGGGACAGTACACATTTGAAAACCTGCAGGGTTGGGAAAATTTTACAAAGAAAGCTGAACCAGGTGATATTGTGATAACCGGGAAAAATTTTGGTGCAGGAAGTTCCCGTCAGCAGGCAGTTGATTGTTTCAAATCGCTTGGTGTTCAGACAATTTTAGCTGAATCATTTGGAGCAATCTATGAAAGAAATGCTGTCAATACAGCTTTTCCGATCCTTACTTATAGAAATATAGAAGATTTAAAGTTAAAACAGAGAGATAAAGTCAAAGTTGATTTCGATGAAGGGATTCTTACGAATCTGGAAAATAATAAATCCGTTGAGATCGAAAAATTCTCTGATGTTCAGATGGAGATTTATAAGAAGGGTGGAT
>JAGLWO010000456.1 GCA_023133395.1 Candidatus Cloacimonadota bacterium
TATTCTGCCAAAAGCGGAAAAGAATTGTATATCCGTAAGATCGCTGGTTTGGAATCTATTGATGAATCTGTGGGAAGAGCAACGGAAATGGGAAGACCGATTTTATTCATTCCGGGAATTTTAGACCTGGATGATATGCAGACCATTGCCGGATTAACGATTTTGGGAAAAGTAGCTCAGAAAGCTGCAGAATATGATGCAGAGCTTATCGTACCTGTTTGTCGTTCCATGGTGCTTTCCACAGCAAAAGAGGTTGTGAAAGAAGCTTACCTGAAGGCAGGACGACCCGATGCCTATAAACCTGATTCTGTGTTCTATCTCACAGACGACCAGTTCGGTTATGTTGCAGGTGTGGATGGTATCATAGTTCGCGAAAAACCAGCAGCGAATTTCTTTTTAGGTGCTTTTTATGCTGAGTCTCTCATTCTAGCTGAAACCGGGTTCGAAAGTGGAGCAATTCAAACAGCCGGGACTGCTATGCCCAGCCAGCTACCTTTCTTTGTTGTTGCCTGCGATTATACACTGATAGGCGAAGAACTCTTTGCTGCTACTGCATATCTTTCCAAAGAGCCTAATCAGTTGGGAAGTCTGAAAGGTCAGGATTTGGGTAAGGCTCTCTTTGTAATTCTACTAACAATTGGAATTGTACTCGAGATGGTTGGTGTACATTTCTTAAAAGATTTTCTTACAGCTTATTAAGGTGGAACTATGAAAAGAAAAATTCCTTTGTTAATTACGTTTGCTGTTGGTGTTGTTATTATTATTTCCGAGTTTATCCCTCATAAACCTTTCGGACAAATAACCGGTGAATTGGAACAGTGGTATTTGATAATCGCTGGTTTTGCTATCATTCTCGGTCAACTAAGTTTATTCAAAGTAAATTTATTTAAAATAAGATATAAACAAAAGAACTGGCAATTCTTCATCATAACACTTGTAAGTTTTATAATCATGGTAAGTTTTGGACTTTTCTGGGGCACAGAGAACAACCCGGGCATTTTCGGTAATGCAGAAGCTATTTCAAATACTATCGGGATCAAACCTTTTGATTACCTGTTTGATAATATTTACCAGCATTTGCAGGCTACGATGTTTTCTCTTCTTGCTTTCTTTATTGCTTCTGCGGCGTACAGAGCATTTATTGCCAGGACTGTTGAATCAAATTTACTCCTCATTGCAGCGATTTTAGTAATGCTTGGAAATACCAGTCTGGGAAGTGCACTAACAGCTTGGCTGCCGAAATCTCTTGAGTTCCTACATTT
>JAGLWO010000457.1 GCA_023133395.1 Candidatus Cloacimonadota bacterium
GATTATCTTTATAGGAAATATTTTCCTAAAATAAATAATTTTGTTTTTCATAGAGTGACCGATGAATCTGTGCGTAACGAAATAGTCTCGAATGTATTTTTCAAGGCAATGAAACGACTTTCCTTATTTCGGTTCTTGGATTCGAAAAGGTGTAGTTTCTCCTCATGGTTGTATCGAATAGCTGTAAATGAAGTAAACCAGTATTACCGAAATCGCAAACGAGATGAAAAGATCAGGGAAATGCATAAACTGAACCCTGAACCCATTTCAAGCAATGAATTGAATTTTGAAATTGTACGGAAAAAAATTGAAACCTTCAATCTGGAAGAACAAAATCTGATAGCCTTGAGATTCTTCGAGAAACTTAGCTATAAAGATATAGCTGAGATTTCTAAGAAAAAGGAAGGAGCAGTTAAGGTGAGGATACACAGAATTCTAAATAAGTTAAGAGAAAGTTTAAAAAGGGAGATCAAAAATGAAAGATCTTGAGAATAAATTAAATTCTATGAAAATACCCGGAATCGAGGATGATCCATTTGAAGATAAGTTAAGAAATAAATTATTAAACAAGTATTATAAACAACCTAACAATTACCGAATAAAATTCAGATATGCTGCTGCTTTTGTTTGCTTGCTTTTAATCTTCGGGTGTTCTACTATCCTGAATCCTGATATTGCAGTAAAGTTAAATAAATTCGCTTTCCCGGGTCGTATATTTATTGATGAGAATGGTGAAGAGATTTCTCTAAAAGAGAAACTAACCTATACTTCAATATATAATCCTAAACTGGTAGAAAAAATCGATCCTGAAGAATATGAAGAAGATAAAGCTTATATTATTAGAAAATATACATCGCCTAAAGAAGGTATAATTATGATAGTATCTGAATTTAACCAGAGAAGTGAAAAGAAAGAAAGAGAAATAAGTTTTTAAAAATTAGGAGGAAAAATGAAAATTACAAAAATTCTTATAACTCTAATAACTTTAGTGTTAGTTATTACTCCCTTGATGGCTAAATCAAAAGTTTATATGGGAGTGTATCTATCAGAACTTTCCAGAAAGGATTATGAAAAGTATGGGCTAAAAGATTCATACGGTGTTCTTATTAAGAAAATTATAGAAGACAGTCCAGCAGAAAAGGCAGGATTGAAAAACAAAGATATCATTCTTGAAATTGCTGGTGACAAGGTTTACACAATTGGGCAGCTAACAAAAATGCTCTCGCTATTTGAACCGGAGCAGATTGTAAAGATCAAGTATTTTCGAAAAAAGAAAATCAAAACTCTAAACTTGACCCTGGGTGAGAAAAAGAAACCGGAATTTAAGAAAAAGGCTTTTCTTGGTGTTTATCTGAATGAGCTTGATGAAGATGATAGAACAGATCTGGGTCTTGAAGATGAATATGGGATTCTGATTACACAAATAATTGAAGGTGAAGCAGCAGAAAAAGCTGGAATGCAGGATAAAGACGTACTGCTGGAAATTGAAGGTGATAAGATCTATACAATAGACCAACTCACGAAAATGTTAAGTAACTTTGAACCCGGACAAAATGTTAAGGTTAAAGTGTTCAGTGATAAACAATACAAAGATTTCGATGTTACTTTAGGTGAAAAGGAAGATTTTACTTCATTTAAGTTTGGTGATTTTGGAATAGATTTCTTTAAAGACCCGGGTAATGTTTTCTTTTATCAATATAAAATGGATTATGATAAATGGATCGGTGTACTTCTAAATATGATTGATGAAAAAATAGTAATCGAGAAAGTTATTGAAAGAACACCTGCAGAGAAAGCCGGATTGGAAGCAGAAGATATAATCCTGGCTCTTGATGGAAAGGAAGTTGAATCTATTAAGGAAATAGGTAAAATCATTAATAAAAAGGAAGCTGGTGATAAAGTTAAATTGAAAATCGAACGTGATGGTAAAATTATGACTATTAAAAGTGGCATTGCTAAAAGAGAAGATTTTGAAGGACATGAAAAGGTTCAAATCTCTATTGATGACGGTGACATAAAAATATTTATAGATGGTAAATTGCAGAGTCTTGAAGAATTAAAAAAAATGAGTAAAGATCTACAGAAATTGGATCTATTAAAAACAATCGAAATAGAAAATTCAAAGAAATTCAAGGAAGAATTTGAAAAAGCTAAACAAGAGCTGAAAAAAGTTAAAGAAGAACTCAAAGATATAAATATTGATTTAGAAATATCTAATGAATCAAAAGGATCAATTTAATTAATATTCAACTTCCCTCCCCCTAGAAAGTTGAAGTGTAGTAGAACAAGGATTAACCTCCTGCCCCGGGAAAGTGCCCGGGGGTTTTTATGTCTTATTTCTCGCTGAATTTCTCTACCTGATAGATATACATTTCTGTATCAGGATCAAGATAGGCATCCTTGGGTAAGTCGGCTTTATGTGTGCATAAACTTTCCAGGAATGTTTTCCTGTCCCACCCAGTATCAGTGGCAACTTGAGGTAAATATACTCCACTGCTGTAACCTTTTTTAATCCAGACCCCATCAATTCCCATCCTGATCTTTTCGTGGTCATAAATCCGCTGCATAGGGGAGAGAACAGAAATTTCAATTGTAATCTCATCGAATTCATCTTTTTTTACCTGGGGAAAGCGGTAATCCTGAAAAGCAGCAGATACAGCCATTTCCACTACTGCTCTATAAAGTGACATTTTGGCATGCATGTGCCCGATACAACCGCGCAGGTTTCCATTTTTATTTAAAGTAACAAAAACCGCTCTATTTTCCATTAACTCGGGATTTTCTGGTTCCTCGGGAGTTAATACATCATGATTCTCAAGAAAGTGTATTATACTTTTCCTGGCTAACTCCAAAAGGTATTTTTTATCAGCTTCATTCATAGTTCCTTCCTCTTTATTTTTGGGTGTATTTGGAAAAACGATCGAACAATAACCAACCACTCTCCTTGTATCTCCGGTTACATCACCGGAATTTGCATATTTAAGAAGAATTCCTTTATCATGCTCAAAATGTTCCATTACTTTTATGAACGGATAGAGAGCAGAATATCCGCACAATTCGCAATTTCCGTTAAAGATTTCTTCGTTGAGAGTATCCCATTTTTTTTCAAGTATCAGGTCGATTGTGTGCCCATCCATATTAGATGCAGTCTGGTAATCATGGAAATGTGACATATCTGTGCTATTTATAAAGAGCAGTTTTTTATTGGATTCTTCAACGATAGTAATCAGGCTTTCTGCCAGTTTATCCAGGAGTTTAAGATTACTGGTAGAAGTTAGGATAAGCAC
>JAGLWO010000458.1 GCA_023133395.1 Candidatus Cloacimonadota bacterium
AGATTCTTTTTGGGAAAATAATAGAACTTTTCCGTCTGCCGGATGAAGACCCAAACCCGATTTGTGATGAATGCAAAGGAAAGAATAAAGACAAACTAATACTGGATATGACAATATTGTGGGAGATGAAACCAAAGTCTAACAAATGGAAAGGTGGAAAGATACTCGATCCCGATAATGGGAAGATCTATAAATGTAAAATCGAAGTTATCGACAACGGAAAAAGACTTGAAGTTAGGGGTTTCCTTGGAATTTCACTTCTGGGTAGAACCCAGTATTGGGAAAAAGTAGAATAGAAATAACAAAATCACTGAAAGTAAACTTGCTAAGTTTTTAAAACTTGGCAAGTTTCCATTTTTTACTCTCCAATAATTGTCTTGCCATTCTTTACTACGGTCTGCACATTATTTGAACCGAAATGGTATGGAAGAAATTTATAGGAAGGCATATCCATTATCAGGATGTCTGCCTGTTTTCCAGCTTCCAGACTGCCAATCCTGTCACCCATTTCCAGGGAATAAGCTGCATTTATTGTGGAAGCAGTAATAGCTTCTGCCACGGTCATTTTCATTTGCAGACAGGCAAGCGTAATAATAAATTGCATACTGTCACAATTACAGCTTCCGGGATTATAATCTGTAGCAAGAGCAACAGGTAAACCAGCATCTATCATATCACGTGCACGGGCATAAGATTTTATCCCCAGACTGAAAATGGTTCCAGGTAATAAAATGGCAATAACACCTGCTTTACTCAAAGCCTGTATTCCTTTATCAGAAGCAGCTCCGAGATGATCTGCAGAAATCACTCCAACTTCAGCAGCCAGCTCAGCTCCCCCTATCGGTTCAATTTCGTCTGCATGCATCCGCAGTTTGAATCCCAGTTTTTTTGCATGATTCAGGATATCTCTGGACTGCTCGATATTATAAACATGCTCTTCTGTGAAAATATCACAATACTCAGCTAATTTCTGCTTTTTTACTTCAGGCATCATTTCTTCTTTCAGGATGCGAATATATTCCTCATGGTTATCTTTGTATTCAACTGGAAATTCATGTGCACCCATAAAAGTGGAAATAATATCTATCGGCAGGTTTTCATTTAACCGCCTGATAACTTTAAGCATTTTTATTTCACTTTCTGTAGAAAGTCCATAACCACTTTTTGCTTCCAGGGTTGTAGTTCCATTTGAGATCATTCGCCAGATTCTTTTTTCAGCCAGATCGTATAATTCATCTTCGGATGCTTCCCTCACTGCTTCTATGCTGGAACGGATCCCTCCCCCGCTTTTAGAGATCTCCACATAGGATTTTCCTTTGATTCGCATGGCAAATTCATTTTCACGAGTATGTACAAAAACAGGATGAGTATGTGGATCCACAAAACCAGGCATCACTACTTTACCGGATGCATCTATTATTTTGTCAGAAACATAATTTGCTTTTATTTCTTCGGTTGTTCCTACAGCCAATATCTTTTCACCTTTAATAGCGAGTGCACCATTCTCAATGATAGATAACTCATCTGCTTCTTTTCCGGCTCTAACTTTGGTAGGACCTTTTAATGTTATTAATTGCCTGGCGTTTGTTATCAGTATATTCATTAATTTCTCCATTAAATTTATACTATCATTTTGTAAAAATTTCTATCTCGCACTTTTTTGCAAGGTATTTATTAGCTTGACATTAATTTATAAAAATAATTATTTTTTATATGTAAATTATAATAATGAGGAATAATTAACAATAATGTGATCCAGCGAAGATATAAGGATATTATACTGCGAGCTTCGCAGTTTATTGCGAAGTTGGACTGATAGTTTGAGTAAAATATGTTTTTACTAATTCTAAAAATAGTTTTTCCAATACTTACACTTGCTATTGCATTTATTAATTTAGAATTACAAAATAAATGGAAAGATAGTAGGACGAAAAAACATAAATTATTTACAAAAGGTCTAATATATTTAATGGTATTTACAGCCATATTAAGTATTGTTTTTGTACTGATTAGTGAAAGTGAATTTAATCAACTATTAGAGAATCAAAGCAATCTTATAACTCAAACAGAAAATTCCATAATTGCTGCCGATGAAAGAGAGTCTCTTGCAATTAATCAGAGGGAAAAACTAGAAATACATCTTTTAAAATTAGAAAAACAAATTGTACCTTTTGTAGAATGGGGAACATTATATTATCCTAATGAATCTGCTGAAAAAGCATTAGTAAAAATTCTTGATGATCTCAACAGTATTGCACATAAAATTGAAAAATCAGAAGAGCGACTAAATCTTAATAAAATATATTCGTTAAAAGTTGAGGGTAGATTAACTTGTAATTTAATGAAAGATGCAGAATTGCCACCAAGTTAAGCAGAATTTTATCCAGTGGGTGATGCTCACTCCTATTTGGAAGGTATTGCTGGTCGAGTTCGTATAAATTTTCAGTCCCCAGTATATTTTAAGAATATTGGTAATAATAAAATTACAATAATTAACAATTTTATTATGAATCAAGGTGGGATCCTTGAAGGTCGCCCATTTGAGTACCTTAAAAATTTTGAAAATCTAATCCTACCATTCATAACAATTATCTATGGAAAATCCTTTGAAAAAATAAACCTTTTAGAAGTAACGATTGAAATAAATGGAAAACAAGCTTGGTATTCAAGTTGGAAATATAATACTGAATTCAATGTTGGTCCAGTTTTTAGTATTCCATTACAAGAATTTCATAAAAAGCTTTTAAATAAAGAATAAAAACCAGTATAACATTGGCATCAATCCGACACAAGTTGCAAAAAGGAAACCGGGGATAATTTTCGTGGATATTCAAACCAGTGAACTACAAGAGTAAATGATCGAACCCGAAAGAAATTAAATTTGCAAGGTATTTATTAGCTTGACACTAATTTATAAAATAATTATTTTCTTATACGCAAATTATAATAATGAGGAATAATTAACGACAATGTTATCCGGCGAAGAGATAAGGATATTATATTGCGAGCTTCGCAGTTTATTGCGATGTTATATGGCTTCATCGTTTTCGGAGTTTGAATGTTAGTTGCAATCAATGAAACCCAAGAAAAAAATTTAGCTTGGCTCGCCGAGAAATCACAAAGCCCGTTTTTCTGCCCTGAATGTAACGCCGAGGTGATATTAAAAAAAGGCAAAATACGAGCACATCATTTTGCACATAAGCCTCCTGTAGAGTGCATTTATGGAGTGGGTGAATCTCAAAAGCATTATATAGTAAAACGTCAAATATATGAGGCTTTAGTTAATCACCCTAATTGTTCAAAATGCGAACTTGAACGACGTTTGAACGGTGTTAGACCCGATATTAGTCTTTATGTTGGCAAAACACCCATAGCTATTGAAGTCCAAAAAAGTCCTATTGATATTGATGATATTTTACGAAGGACAAGGCGATATACAGAACTTGGCGTTTATCTGTTATGGATTTTACCTGATGATTCCCCATCAACGTTTTTTCACGAAGGAGAAGAAAAAGACGTGCATCGCATTAAAGAATGGGAAAAGTACCTGCACGCTATGTACTGGGGTAAAGTATATTACTGGAAAAGAGATGCCTTTGTTTCACCTTGTCATTTTGATGACTTTAAAGCGTGGGTTAAGGAATCGAGTTGGTATAGTGAAGACGGGGAAGAAATTTCAGTCGGTGGTTATTATCGTAAAACTAAATCATTAAAAGTTCCGAATATGCATGATGAACTTCATATAGCGGATGATTTTCAACCTGTTATACGTGAACAATGGAGTACCAAAAATTGGACAATTCCAAATGCTAAGTTATGGATTGATACATTACAAAATTGGGGGTAATTTCCACCCAACTAGCCATCTAACAATTCAATCAAGCTTACAAAAACATAGATGGATTGTAAGTTATATATTGATTGAGTTTTATTTGTTTTTTTGTAGGAAAGCAATTGAGTTTTTGCAGCTTATTTCCAACGGTTAGAAGCTGCAAACAGGAAACCGGGGATAATTTTTGTTTACACTAAATATTCAAACAATCTCACAAAACAGAAGGAGGTTAAAAAATGAACATTAAAGAATTACTCATTAACTTTGTGATTACGTTCGCTGTGACCCTGGTGGTTGCTGCAATAGTCACTTTTCTTTACAGTCTCATCATTCATGGAGCAGGTACTGTGGATTGGGAGACATCATTCCGTCTTGCCATCATTTTGGGCATCATCCTGTCATGGACCAAGGCACGTGAAAGCAAGAAAAAAGAACAATAGCATATAGTGAGGTTCTTACTTCACATCGCTCAGCTAAAAGTGGCTATTACGCGCCCTTTGCAAACCAGTGAACTGCAAGATGTGACACCTTTCAAATGGCTTGAAAACCACCCAGATCAGCAGGGCTGTCCACCCGAACTCCAATACAATGCCTGATCTCTGATCGCGTTGTTGAGGATTAAAAAACGCTCTCAGGAAACCAATGCCCTAGGTAGCATTAATGATGGTGCCACTGAGAGCGACAATTACGATAATAATTTTTCTAATTCGAATATTGTTCATTACTGTGCATCAATCATTTTATCCTGGAAAAAGAAACTTTTATTTCGTATAATGATAATAACTGCAACTATGGCTAAAACAATAGTAAAGATACACTTACTTATTTGGTTGGCTTCAAATAGTTCCGAAGAATAGTTTACGAGAATATGAAACAAAGCAAGGAGAAAAATACTACGTCTGTTCTTGTAATATAAGTAATTCATGATAATAGCCAATGGAATTATCCCTATAAAAAAGTTAACTGCAAATAGGGGATGTTGCTCCCAAAGGAAAATTTGGTATGAATTTTTAATAAAGAAAACCGGTAAGTGCCAAACACCCCAAAGAACACCAAAAATCATACTTGTTTTAAACAGGTTGAATTTACTTGCCAGACTATC
>JAGLWO010000459.1 GCA_023133395.1 Candidatus Cloacimonadota bacterium
ATATCGTTGGTGGCATACGCCATCAAGTCACCAGTCTTGGTCTTGTTAAAGAAATTTGGAGAAAGTTTAAGCAGATGTTCATAATACATCTGCCTTAGGTCACGGTCGATTATCCAAGCTGTTCCAATGAAAGCTATCCTCCAGAAATATCGCAGCGTTGTGATCACGATGGTAATTCCAATAATTAACAGAGAAGCATACAACAAGCTGGTTGCTGTGAATCCTTCCCTCCCGATCCCATCGATCGCTTTTTGCATAACCTTGATAGTTATCAGTTGCCCCGCATCAATGATGATGATCAGGATGATCCCGAAGATAATTTTAAGAAGATTCTTCTTGATGTAGGGAATTACTTTTTTAAAGGTTCTCATTGATTTCCTAATTTAACCTAATAACAAACAAAATTTTTAATACTAATTTTATAAACGAAATTATATAATAAATTGAAATATATTAGTCAATAGTAATTTTATTTAAATAGTTCATTTATTTTTCAATTGAACTTAATATTTTCTGATAATACAAAGAAGTTTATTCTATTGAATATAGTGAATATAGAACTCCAGTTTTAATAATCTCCAGAGAAATCTAATTTATTAAAGCGTAAACCAAATATCTGTTGATCAACCACTCTTGCAATGTCTTTTAAAGAAATAATCCCTACTAAGTGACCATTTTCTACAACCGGTAAATGTCGAATATGATTAATGACAAAAACATGATATACTTCTCTAAGTTTTTTATCTTTGCTAACTGTAAACAACTCTTTGGTCATAACTTCACCAACTTTAAGCTTCCTGCAATTTTTTCCTCGCGCTACCACTCTATTAACTAAATCTCTCTCTGTGAAGATGCCAATAGGAATATTATCTTTTACTATAATAACTGATCCGATATCATAAGTTGACATCACTTTTGCAACAGTATCTATCGTATCATTTTCTGAACATGTTTTAACGTCTTTTTGAATATATGGTTCTATTTTCATTTTTTCTCTCTTTCATATTCTTTCATAATATTTTTTACACTACCTGTTTAAAATAATCCATTACCTTTACAACCATTTTCTTTATAATTGTCAACAACTTTCCGAATTGACTGAATATGTTCGGGAGTAGTTCCACAGCAACCACCGATGATGGAAACTCCCGCATTGATCAAATCTTTTGCTTTTTCTCTAAAAAATTCAGGAGTTTCGGAATAGAAAATTTCGCCATTTTTCAGTTCGGGAAGACCGGCATTGGACTGGATTATGATTGGAAGTCTGGAAAATTTCTTAAATTCACGAGCAATTATAATCATATTCTCGATTCCATTCCCACAATTTGAACCGATAATATCTGCTCTTGCTTTTTGCAGTTCTACAACTGCGTTTTCAATATTTGTACCCATAATTGTGTAAAAACCTCTGGGGGTTTCATCAAAAGTCATTGTTGCCATAATAGGAATTTCAGGAGAGATACTTTTTGCAGCTTTTATGGCAAGAATTGCTTCATTCAAATCTGTCATTGTTTCGATGCAGACCAAATCAACACCTGCACTAATTTGAGCTTTAATTTGTCTTTCATAGCTTTTATAAATATCTTCCGGTTCAGTATCACCAAAAGGTTTTAGTAATTTCCCGGATAGACCGCAGGAACCGGAAACATAAGCTTTGTTTCCAACAACTTTTTTTACTCTTTCTACTGCAATTCTATTTATCTCTTCTGTTTTGTTTTGCAATCCGTAACCTGATAATTTCAAAGGAGATGCACCGAAAGTATTAGTTTGGATAATATCTACTCCGGCATCAAGATATGCTTTAGCTATTTCTTCCAGGATCTCAGGATTTTTCAGGTTCA
>JAGLWO010000046.1 GCA_023133395.1 Candidatus Cloacimonadota bacterium
TTACCAACTTACAAATGTAATTTTGAAGTAAAGTAACGGCTCAATGATTAGAACACATATATAAAATAAGGGTAAAGAAATCAATGTCAAAAGAAAGAGAGTTTGAGTGTTTGAAAGGTTCAATAACTACACGTGCGTATATGATATGTATAAAACCTTAAATTTAGAAAATCCAGGATTTTTTCTCACGTGCGTAATTAATCCCAATAAAATCTATATTGACCAGAGAATAATCGATATTATTTTTATTTGAGAAGACTACCTTTTTTATAACAGGCAGTAACCCATATCTTATTGTAAATATTCTCTATTATTTTTTCTGGGGATTTCTCACTTTTCAATTTCCCAAACAGTACCGTCTTTCGTATCTTTTAATTGAATACCAATTTTTTGGAGATCTTCCCGTATAGCATCTGCCATTTTCCAGTTCTTATCTTTTTTGAATTGTGATCTGTACCTTATCAGCAGGAGGATAAGCTCTTCGGAAACATCATCCAGACTTGATTTAAGTTTTTCTTCTAAATTGGAAAAAAATCCCAGGACTTTTCCTAATTCGATAAGAAGATGAGCATATTTTAAATCATTTGTACTGCGAAGTACCTTGGCAATTTCAAAAAGAACTGCGATTGCTTTTGCTGTATTAAAATCGTCATCCATCGCTTCGTTGAATTGATTTTTGAGTTTTATTTGAGCATCAGTATATTCAGGTCTTTCATTTATTGAAGTTAGATATTTAACATCCTTCAAAACATTGTAGAAATTTTTTACAGCCTGAACAGATTCTTTGAGTATATCTTCATTAAAATCTATTGGGCTGCGATAATGTTTGGAAAGAAAGAAGAATCGGATTGCTTCTGCGTCGTATTTTTTTAGAACATCCCTGGTTAAAAAGAAGTTATCCAAGCTCTTCGACATTTTCTCGCCGGAGATATTTAAAAATCCACCGTGCATCCAAAAATGTGCCAGAGGTTTGTTGGAAATTGCTTCTGCCTGAGCAATCTCATTTTCATGATGAGGAAAGATCAGGTCGATAGCACCGGCATGAATATCAAAAGTCTCTCCCAGTATTTTTTTGCTCATTACCACGCATTCTGTGTGCCAGCCGGGACGTCCCTTTCCCCAGGGGCTTTTCCAGTTCGGTTCACCCGGTTTGGCTTTTTTCCAGAGAGTAAAATCTGCTGGATTTTTTTTATTCAGATTTTCTTCAACACGAGCGCCAGCTTTCAAGTCCTCCATTTTTTTCCCGGAAAGTTTTCCATAATCCTTAAATTTTTCGACTGAAAAATAAACATCACCATTTTTTTCGTAAGCAAATCCTTTGTTTTCCAGGTTTTTTATCAAAGCGATCATTTCATCGATATATTCAGTTGCTTTTGATTGATGAGTTGGCTTCTGTATTCCGAGGGCTTGAATATCTTCATAATAGGCTTCAGTATATTTTTTTGCAATCTCAGAGACAGGTATATTCTCTTTAATTGACTGTTCTATTAATCTATCGTCAATATCTGTGATATTTTTAACGTAAATTACTTTGAAACCCCGAAATTCAAAATACCTCCTGACTACATCGAAGAACAGAAAAGTACGAGCATTTCCAATATGAAAATAATTATAAACAGTAGGTCCGCAGACATACATTTTTACTTTATCAGGTTCAATTGGAATAAACTCTTCTTTCTTACGGGTCATTGTGTTATATATTTTCATTTAAACCCCTAAAACTGTAATCTGACTTTCTCCATAAATCTTTTGTTTCTCAAACTTTGAAGCCCATTTATCGTCAAGTTTTTCATTTTTCGAGTGCTCAATAATTATTTTTCCTTCGGAGAATACCATATCATTTTCAAATATTAATTCGATTGTCGAATTAACCAAATTTTTATTGTAAGGAGGATCCATAAAAATCATATCAAATTGCTTTGGATTTGTTCTGAGAAATGAACTAACTTTCTTTTGATAAATTCTACAGGAATCTTCACATCTGAGTTTTTCTATATTTCTACTGATAGTCTTAACCGCTTTGAATAAAAAGTCAACTAACACTACAGATTCTGCTCCCCTGCTCAATGCTTCCAGACCCAACGAGCCACTTCCAGCAAACAGATCGAGAACCTTCTTTTTCTTACAATCATAGATAATCGAAAAAATGGTTTCTTTTAAAAAGTCTGTTGTTGGTCTTACATTTTTCCCGGGAACAGTATAAAGTTTAGCTTTCTTGAATTTGCCTGAAATAATTCTCATGGTTTTTCTCTTTTTTGGCGAAAATTTAAGATTTCTTCTGCTGAGAGTTTACTTATTTATTACACAGTTATTCTCAGGATTTTTATTTGTCTTCAGTCTTTGTATCACTTTTCAGTAGTTCGATTGCATAATGGATATCGGATAGTTTAACCTCATCCAGAGTTTTATCTTCTCCGAGATTTTCTATAAGCACTTCGTTTAAAGCCTTTGGGTCCAGTTCTTTTATTTGATTGAGAATTTCCAGCACAGAAGAATCAGCCGGGGATTTGAGATCTTCTTCAATATCTTTTACTTCTTCGGGTTCAGGAACTTCTTCGATGGGTTCTTGCTCTTTAATTTCCGGTTCAGTGAGTTCTGGTTCAATATTTTCCTGAGGTTCAGAAATTTCTTCTGATTCAGGTTCAAGTTCTTCTTGAAGTTCAGGAATTCCCTCCGTTTCGATTTCTGTTTCTGGAGTTTCTTCTTCTACTTTCTGTTCAAATTCCTCTGGTTCTTTGCTTTCTTCATCAAATTGTTCGGGAGGTTCGGTTTCTTCTTTCTCAATAACTTCTGTTTCAATTTCGGTTTTTATCAGCTCTTCTATACTCTCTATTTCCTCTTCTTCTTGGGAAGATTCTAAATTAATATTATTGGCAGGTGGTTCTTTGGGTTGCTCTTCAATCTCTGTTGATTCAGGTTGAAGTTCGTCTGACTCTTGAACTGCTTCTATTTCTTCACTTTTTGTTTCAGGTTCAACTTCAGGGATTTCTTCTTCTTTTTTTTCTTTTATTTGGAATTCATCGGGTTCTGGTTCTGTCATTTCATCAACTGTTTCCTCTGAAGGAATTTCTGGAGGTTCAGTAACTTCAGGTTCAGTAATTTCTGGTTCAGTAATTTCTGGTTCTTCTTTTTCTAAGGTCTGCTGCTGGATCATTTCTTCCGGATGGGTCTCTTCGCCTTTGTGCTGGGTTTGTGATTCTTCGAAGTTTTCATATTGTTCATGAGGTAAAATTTTGAATTTTTTCTTATCTTCGGTTGTAAAGATTTTATCGATAGAATGACTGTATTCCAAAGTGTTATCAGCGAATATCTTCTCTTTAAGTTCATTGATTTTGTTTTGCAATTCATCGGATGGTTTTGTTTTCATTAGTTTCTGGTATATAACAAGAGCATCTAAAAATTGGTTTTGATTTTCATAAAGCTGAGCTAAAGTAAGTGTGGGAGTTGCTTTATCTGTCATAATTATTCTCCTAAGATAATTTGTTCTTTAAATTTTTCAAGGGTTTTTGGACCGATGCCTTTAACCTGTAACAGGTCATCGATAGTTTTATATTTTCCTAATTCTTTTCTTAATTCAATTATCCTGGCAGCTTTTAAAGGACCAATCCCCGGAAGTTTGGTCAGTTCTTCCAAACCTGCTTTGTTAATGTTGATTTTTTCGGGGTTTACAGCTGATTCTGTTTCTGGTTCGCTGATTTCATCTTTTGCATTTTCTATTTCTATGTTGTGAAAATATTTCTCGATTTTTGTATATGTAGCCTCTCCAATGCCTTTAACATTCATTAAATCTTCTTTTGAATAAAATCCAATTTTATCACGATATGAAATTATATCTGTAGCTCGTTTTTCACCAATTCCGGAAATGGTTACCAGTTCTTTTTTTGTAACTGTTCTCAAGTCGTATTTAATCTCATAATCTTTTTGGAAATTCAGGCTGTAAGCAGGTGTGGAATTATCTTCAGCGAGCAATCCCGAAAACTTAATAACCAATCCTAAAAAAGCAAAAAATATAATAAATAAAAGTATTTTCTGCTCATTTTCTGTAAGATAGTTTCTTAGTAACTTCTTCATTTTTCTGTGTAAATAATATTCAAAAGAGTTTGACCAACAACATATAATGAATGAGGAGAACATTTATCTGGGGTGTCTTCCAATGTATGCCAAAAAGGATATTCGAAATCGATAATATCAATAGCATTAAATCCATGAACAATTAACGGATAATGGTCATCATAAATTTTGTTGGTAATTTTGGATTTGAATTCAGTGAAACCCAGGTCTTTAGCTGTGTCCCAGACTTCGTTTACTAAATTTGGGGAGTTATGGTATGAAAAATATTCCATATCAATTTCCAGGTCAGTATCTCCTATCATATCAACTATAATTGCTTTTTCCGGTTTTACTTCTGTGAAATTTTCAGCAAAGTAACTGGAACCTAAACACCATGATTCGTTATTACCATATTCTCCCATATCTTCAAGGTCGAAAAATACCAGATCGATTCCAAATTGTGGAGGTTGTTTCTGTGAAATTATCGAAGCAAGTTCCAGTAATACAGCCACCCCTGAAGCGGCATCATTTGCTCCAATTATTGGTGTATTATGCAAATTTGAATCTTTTTCTTTATCTGCCCAGGGTCGAGTATCATAATGTGCTCCGAGCAAGATTCTTCTACTCATCCGGGGATAGAAGCTGGCGATTATATTAATACCATCGTACTCATTCTTATTAATTACAGTTGTGAATTTTTGTTTATTAACAGTAGCACCATATTTTTTTAACTCTCCTGTAATGTAATTCCTGCAAAGTTCGATTTCATCTGAGCCAGGTGTACGAGGACCCAGATCACATTGAGCTTGAAGGAAGGTGAATGCTTCTTCTCCATCAAATTCAGGGATAGAACTTGAACAGGAGAATAACAAAATGGCAATTATCATAAGTAGTATATATTTGGGCATCGAACCTTCCTAAATTTTAACTTAATACAAAAAAATCGCTTTGAATTTTCTGTCAATGTAGTTTTGGTAAAATAAAATGGCTGAGAGGGCAGGAATCGAACCTGCCGTAGACAGTTTTAGCTGCCTATTACCGGTTTTGAAGACCGGTTGAAACACCAGTTCCATCCTCTCTAAACAAACAAATAAATGTTTTTGAATTAATATGTAAAGTAATTTTTTACGATTTAATCTATCATTTCTTGACGAAAAAATATAAATAGAAAAATAAATAACTTATAAAGAAATTAAGAGAAGGGAAAATGGATAAAAAGCATCTCATTTTAGGTACAGCAGGGCATGTAGACCATGGTAAAACAGCATTGATAAAAGCATTAACCGGATTTGACTGTGATACTCACAAACAGGAAAAGCAACGAGGAATTACCATAAACCTCGGATTTACACATCTCGACCTTCC
>JAGLWO010000460.1 GCA_023133395.1 Candidatus Cloacimonadota bacterium
GGGGGAAAGGAGCGATCTCATCTATCGGACCCTGGGTTATTCCTGGAAATATCGCCAGGGAATTCATGGGCAGCTGATTGCCCTGCCAGTAAACCTTCTCACCTGTAAAATAGGCACCACCACAAATTCCGACATAGCCTCCACCATTACGGATAAATTCTTTGATCTTGTCAAATCCTTCCGATGAAATATCCTGAGCATATTGATACATATCACCACCAGGGAAACATATAATATTGAATCTATTAAGACTGTTATTATTGATTGAATCAGCTTTTACCAATGTGACTTCATAGCCCATCCATTCAAACATTTTAGTGGTAGCCAGGATACACCCTTCATCTGCACCGTTATCAGAATAGAGGGCAATTTGAGGAATATCATTCTGAGTCTGTAAAGATTGACAGCTAAAGGTGAACAGGAAAATGAATAAACAAATTCCTGATAATTTTAATAAACTTCTTATTTGCATTTTTCCTCCCTATTATTATTAATCGCTAATTAATAGTTGTTTGAAAGTTTTTACTATAGATGGTTTGAATTTTTTTATTACACTGCCTTCTTTTAAAAAAATAGGTTTTAAGCTCAGATAATAATTTATCGTTCCAAATAAGAACATCACAGCGGAAGTTACATCAACATCACGATATCTTTTTTCTTTTATTCCAAGTTCGATTGCCTTGTGAAAATGACTGCGGATAATGGAATCGCGGAAAAGGATCTTTCTTCTAAGTTCCTCGTTATAGAAGGGAAGTTCCCGCGCCAGTACTACAAAGAGTTCTTCCTCTTCCTGCAGAAGATCCAGGTATTGCAGAAGAAGCTGTTCCAGATCAATAGCCCTGGATATCAGATTCTGGATGATTGAACTGATCTCTTCCAGTTCCCTATCAAGGATTTCGACAATCAAAGAATCTTTATTCTTGAAATGCAGGAAAAGTGTGCCATGAGCGATACCAGCTTTCTCTGCAATCTCGGAAGTAGTGGTATTTAAGAATCCTTTTTTAACAAACTCAGCTTTTGCCATCTGTAGGATCAGTTCCCTGGTTTTTTTCTTTTGTATCTGCCTTTTATTCATCATCTTTCCCTCTCGATGAGTATTCAGTCACCGAGTTAGAAGTCAGTTAATATTTTGTCAACTGTTTTTTAGAAAATATGAATAAATTCATAAATCCTTTGACATGAAAATTAACCCTTAGAAATATAGATGTGGTTTTGGGAAAAAACCGAAAATTTTTTTTATAGGGGTTATTCTGAATGACCTTTGTCCATCTGCATAACCATACACAGTACAGCCTTTTGGATGGCGCCTGCCGTGTAGACAAGATGATTGCCACAGCTAAAAAATTTGAGATGCCTGCAGTTGCCATGACCGATCATGGAAATATGTTTGGGACCATTGATTTTTATACAAAAGCTAGAAGAGAAGGAATAAAACCGATTATCGGCATTGAGACCTATATCATTAATGGTGAACTTGACGACCCCAAAACCAAGAAAGAATTCAGGCATCATCTGATTCTGCTAGCAAAAAACCTGACCGGTTATAAGAACCTGATGAAATTATCTTCCAAGGCTTATCTGGAAGGGTTCTATTACAAACCTCGAATAAGTAAATCTCTCATTCAGAAATTTTCAGAAGGATTGATCTGTTTATCTTCCTGCCTGAAGGGAGAAATTCCCCAGCTTCTGTTGAGCAACAAGAGAGAAGATGCGGAAAAAGTTGTAGCCTTTTATAAAAAGGTTTTCCCGGGAAGATTCTATTTAGAGATTCAGGACCATAATCTGGAAGAAGAACGGATTGTTACACCCCTGCTCATCCAGCTGGCAAAGGATACGGACACCCCTCTGGTTGTTACCAACGACTGTCATTACCTGAATAAAGAAGATGCTGAGGCTCATGATGTACTTTTGTGTATTCAGACCGGTAAATACCTTTCCGACACCAATAGATTAAAATACAACACCAACCAGCTCTATTTCAAGAGCGAAGAAGAGATGCGAGCACTTTTCCCAGGTCTGGAAGAGGCTTATGAAAATACGGTTAAGATAGCTGATGAGATTGATCTTGAACTTGATTACAATGAGTTTCTTTTTCCCAAAATTGATATTCCAAAAGAGTTTACTACTTCCAGTGAATATATGAAACATCTGTGCTTCACTGCTGCTAAAGAAAGGTATACTGAACTAACAGAAGAGATTAAAAAGCGAATCGATTATGAACTTTCCACTATCCACAAAATGGGTTATGAAGAGTATTTTCTGATAGTTAAGGACTTCATTGATGCAGCTCGGAAAATGGATATTCCGGTCGGACCCGGACGTGGCTCAGTTGTGGGGAGTGTGGTTTCCTACCTGCTCGGGATTACTGAAATAGAACCCCTGAAGTATGGATTGTTCTTTGAACGATTTCTCAATCCGGATCGTATAGGAATGCCTGATATAGATATTGACTTCTGCGCTGAAGGAAGGGGAAAGATCATAGATTATGTGATAAAGAAATACGGACGCAAGAGTGTTGCCCAGATAGTTACCTTTGGAACTCTCGGTGCAAAGTCGGTGATAAAGGATGTAGCCAGGGTTATGGGAGTTGCTGCTTCTACTGCAAATGAGATCACCAAATTGATTCCGTCTACCCCCCGTATAACCCTGGAGGATGCACTTAAACAATCCAAAGAGTTTGCGGAAAAAATGGCAGAGGACGATGTTAAAGCTTCTATCCTCATTTATTCTAAAGTCTTGGAAGGACTGGTTCGTCATATCGGAGTTCATGCTGCAGGGGTCGTAATTGGTCCTGGAAACCTGAGTGATTATCTTCCTCTGGCTACAAACAATCAAAAAAATGGTGAGCTCGCGGTACTGGTTCAGTATGAGGGGAAATGGCTGGAAGATCTGAAGATCCCGAAGACGGACTTTCTGGGTTTGAAAACTCTCACCCTGATAAAGAAGACGGTTGAACTGGTTAAACAATCTCAGAAAGTGAAAGTCGATATAGACAATGTTGACCTTACAGATAGGAAAACTTATGAATTACTTTCTCAGGGACAGACTGATGGTATTTTCCAGTTTGAATCTACAGGAATGAAAAAGCACCTGATCAATCTAAAGCCCAACATATTCGAAGATCTGATCGCTATGGTGGCTCTTTACAGACCGGGTCCCATGCAGTTCATTGATTCCTTCATCAATAGAAAACATGGCAAAGAGAGAGTTTCTTATATTCATCCGCTCACTGAAAATGCACTTAAAGAGACATACGGCGTCACAGTCTATCAGGAACAGGTAATGCAGATTGCCAGGGAGATGGGTGGTCTGAGTGGTGCTGAGGCAGATACACTCCGCAAGGCTATTGGCAAGAAAAAACTGGCAACCATGGAAAAACTTAAAGTTAAATTTGTGGAAGGTGCTTCCAAGAATGGTGTGAAACCCCAGAAGATAGAAAAGATCTGGCTGGACTGGCTCGAATTTGCCAATTATGCCTTTAATAAGAGTCACGCCACTGCCTATGCCTTTATTGCCTTCCAGACTGCATTTCTGAAAGCCTACTACCCAGTGGAGTTTATGGCAACCTTACTCTCTTTGGAAGATAATCCGACCAAAATTCCATATTTTATCGAAGAGTGTAAGTCCATGGGAATTGAGGTTGTTCCTCCCAATATAAACAAGAGTGAAAAAGAATTTCTGGTTCATGGGAATAAGATACTCTTCGGACTTAAGGCAATAAAAAATGTGGGTAGTGCTACCATCAAATCTTTCATTACTGATCGTAAAAAGAGTGGAGAATATAAAAATATTTTTGAGTTCTGTTCCCGATCGGACACAATGGTTGTAAATAAGTCTGTACTGGAAAGCCTTATTGCTGCTGGTGCTATGGACGAACTTGAAGGAAATCGTGCTCAGAAGTATGAAGCTATTGAAATTTCTGTTGAATATGCTTCAGGTGTACAGACAGAGAAGAAACGTGGTCAGATGATGTTTTTTGATGTTCTGGGAGCTGATGGTGGTGGTGATGAATACAAACCTGAATTGCCTGAAGCTCATGAATGGTCTCTCAATGAAAAATTAAAACAGGAGAAGAAGGTTTTGGGATTTTACTGGTCAGGACATCCGCTCAGTCAATATAGGAAGATGCTCAATATGTTTGTAAACGCCAGAACCGATATGGCAGAATTCACACCGGAAAAGATACCGAGCAATATAGCTATCGCAGGGGTGGTTTCGGAAGTTAAGAGAAAAACAGATAAAAGAGGAAATCCCTTTGCCATTATTGTTTTGGAAGACCTGAATGGTAAATTTGAGATGGCACTTTTCAACAACGATTATGAGAAGTATGCACCCCTGATGGAGGATGGGTTGGAGCTGTTTATTCTCGGTAAAAAGTCCAGTTTTAATAACGAAAAAGAGAACATGCTGCGTGTTATCCCCAGGAAAGTTCTCCGCTTTGATGAATTAAAAGATAGTCTTTCCGGTGAATTCTTTATAAAGATTAAAGAAGAGGATTTCACTCAGGAATTCTCCAGTAAATTGATGGAATATTTTAAAAACCATCCCGGGAAATTTGGTATCCACATAAGTATAGAAACTAATAAATTTGAAACTTTGAACCTGCATCCCAGAAATATCAGAATTTTCCCTGATGAAAATATTTCAGAACTCTTTGAAGGTTTTGAGCACAACCATCCAAAAATCAATTTAAACTTCAGTTGATGGAAAAATTTTGAAAAAACTCGTTACCATTATTTTCCTTATTTCTTCACTCTCCTCTCTTTTTACAGAGAACTTGAATATTTCTGTGGATCAGAACCGCTTTCTAGATAGTTCCAATAATACAATTTTCGAGATAAATTACCAGATCCCTTACAGAGAATTGGATTTTCAGAGAGATAGTCTGGGTTTTATGGCTAGGCTGGAAGTAAAATTTTCCCTTCAGAAGAATGAAAAAATAGTGTATGAAGATGAATTTGTTAATAAAATTGTTCTGACCAATCAGGAACTGACCAGATCAGACAATTATTTCAGTGATAAGATTTCACTTACTCTGGCTAAATCGGGTTTTCTGATAAAAACACTTTTTGCGGATTTGCATGAAAATATTACCCTGGAATGGGAAAATAAACTTGAAATTCTTCCCCCTCAGACGTTAATTAGTGACATTGAATTTTCTTTTGATATAGTTGCGGATACCACCGTTTTCATGCAGAAATTCCATCGAAAAAAAAACCTTTTCCAGGTGAATTGTAACCATATCTACCTGACTGATGAATTTGAAAAAATGTGTTTCTATTATGAACTTCAAAACTTTAAGCTGGATTCAGAAAACAGCTGTGACCTTACAGAGACAATCAGAATTCAGAAGAAGGATAGAATTATTAAGAAGTTACAAAATAAAATATCTGACAGCTCAATTAAGATTCCGAGAATACATAAAATCGAAATTTCTGATCTGGAAGCTGGATATTATGAGGTAATTAT
>JAGLWO010000461.1 GCA_023133395.1 Candidatus Cloacimonadota bacterium
TTATGTATATGTCCAGCAAAGAAGACGTCTATTCCTTCAACTTCATGTGCAAGTTCCTGGGCATCGTAACCCCAGTAACGTTTTTCCTGGTTTGTTTTATTTTTTATATAACGATTCTGATAAGCAGATTCGGAATCGTATGGAAGTCCTACATGACCAACAACAAATAGAAGGTCAACTCCCTGTTCTTTTACAATTTTTATATACTTTTCCAAGGCTTCCTTTGCAGGTAGGAATTCAACATTTTTTATATTATCAGGGAAGCTCATCAAAGCTGTATCTGTTGTTGTTAAACCAATAATTCCTATTCTAACTCCCATTTTTTCAATAATGATGTAAGGTTGAACATAATCTACTAAATCATCTGTTCCCTTCCTGACAATATTACAGGAAAGAATTGGAAACTCAGCAAGTTTGTAAGTTTCGATAAGAACATCCTCTCCCAGGTCATACTCATGATTTCCCACCACACTCAGGTCATAACCGATCATATTGAAAAACTTGATTACTGCTCTGCCTTCAGATATCGTTCCCACAGGATGTCCCTGAAAAAAATCACCAGCATCCACTAAGAGATTATCCCTGGAAATTCCATTAGACAATTCTCTTACAGATTTAATGTATGTAGCTGCAGAACCTCCACCACCAAGCATTGGTGGAAAATCAGGATTCATAAACGTGGCAGGATAACGGTCTATCCCACCATGTATATCATTAGAAAACATTACATCCAGTAATAAATTCTCTGCTAAAAGAAAACAATAACAGGATAATATAAAGATTAGTACAAATCGTATCTTCATTAATTACCTACCATTTGAAACTTATGGATGATTGGATATTTATAAATGTTTCTTTCACAGTATCAGGGTTTTCCCAATTGCGATCCTGTAAATTCAGATATTGAGGATATTCCCACAGTTCGTCATAGTCATAAAAGCTATCCATAAAAAGATCGAGAGCTTCATATTGCCTGTTGGAAAATTCAAAAGAGATATCGCAATTAAAATTTTCCAGTAAAGTAAAGCCTGTTCCTGCTGTGAATGTAGGAATAGTTACCTTATCTGCAAAAACCTTTCCGGAATGTTCATGAAGACTGTAACAAGTCTGATAATTAAATCCCAGGCGGATAGGTATCCTGTTCTTCAGCCTGTGTTCGATACCGATATAATAGCTCAATTCATCATCATACAAAGAATTCACATCAGACCATTTTGTATATTCGATATCACAATTGAAATAAGTTCTCATAATGTTTCTGGGTTCATAGGAAATTCCTGCTCTCAGTCTCATAGGAGAATAAAAATCAGAATACAACAGGGAATCGGTGGGATTATCAAGGGAATCAAATTTTGTGTAAGAATAAACTGCATTTTCCACATCCACTCCATCTTTATCTCCAGTGACATCAAATTCGATCTTTGGAGAAAAAGCAATGCCGAATCCTAATCTCCGGTTGACCTTTACCTTGCCACCCACTTTTATCTGGAATGCGTTAAAGTCTCTTGTTAATGTATTCGTCGTATCAGTTAATGTCCCCAGCTTTTCTAGGGCTTGATCCGACCAGATAATGCTTCTTTCTTTGTCGGAATTTCCTCTAAGTTTGGATACTTCGATACCGCAAGATACGAAATCTTTATATGTTAAAGCAGCCAGAATGCTCAAGGTATTTATCGCACCTTCGCTATCTATATAATTTTTTGCAATGATCGGTGGATAACTGTTGTAATCCGAGTTCTGATTGTTTCTAACTTCCTCGAAATAATGAGAATCGAAATTCATAAAAGGACGGTATATTACAGAAACAGCAGAATTAATATCCGAAAATTTCATATTGTAATAAGCTCCAAATGCATAATTTTCAAAGTAATTGATATTGCTCACATAGGTTGCATCATCACAATATGCATCAAAGGAATTATACATCGGTAGTGACCTGTTATCCGCATCCTTCAAAACTAAGGCAGTAAACTGACAGCCAAATTTATCTTGCACAAATCCCAGATTCGCAGGATTGGTCAATGCATCAAAAAGATTATTTCCCCCTGAAGCTATTGCACTTCCTATTGCCGATGATCTGGCATCAAAGTTCGTAATATAATTTCCTGTTTCGCTTTCCAGGATGGAATAGGAATATAAATTGTGCATTGTAAGCAATAATAATATTAACAATAAAAATCTTTTCATCTATCCTCCAAACTAAAATTTCCAATCTAATTGTAATCTAAGTATATTTTCTTTTCTTTCCACCCGTTGGAAATAATATTCTCCTTCATCGGGAATATCATTATAATCCCTGAATTCGTATTCTCGAGTCATAAATTGTTTGTATTTATATTTTATCGATAAGAACAGGTTGCTCGAAATCCTGCTATGAACATTGAACCAGAATTTGAATCCTCTATCTTCCTGGTCAAAATCGAGTTCTATATCTTCAAAATCCCAGAACGATACACCGTGACCTTGCCAGAAAGAGAATGCGCCAATAACTTTTAAATTCTTATTGAAATTATGTGTATAACCTACATAAACCATGTCACCATTGCCCAATGTGCTTGCTTGTGCCATATCAGGTGCACCAGCCTGTGCAGGATTGGAAAGAATGGAAAGGTAAGGCGGCTGTAAAACCGTGCCGTAAACATAACCAAGAATGATTTTATCAAAATTGGAAAGGTAAAACAGGAATCCTAATTCATATTCATCTGCTTGGGATTTACCCCTGTCTTGGTCGTCGTCATATCTTTTTATCTGGTGCTTATACCTTCCTCTCAGACGAATCTGGTGTATGGGTTTGAATTCCAGTTTACCCTGGAATCGAATTCCCCTGCGAGCATCCGATTTTCTTTCCCAGATGTCCAGGTATGCTTTTGTAATCGTAAAATACCGACTGAACTGGTACCTGGTTTCAAAGTATATTCCTTTTTCTGCAGAAGGTTGAGCAGAATTCAGGTACATATCGGTAAGAAGTGTATTATTCAGAGCATAAGTTAGCTTTTCAAATACAGTATCATCAAATCTTTCACTTTCTGAGAAACTGCGATGATATGGATTATCAAATTCAAGGTCATAGTCACGGTACATAGAAAGGAAGTACAGGTTTTCAAATTGTGTATAAGCACTGACAATGATAGCTTTGGGGTCGTCTCCGATCTTAAAGATACTACCATCAACTTCCAATTCGGCATATTCACCTTGAATGGAAGTATTATTAAGAACTGTTCTCCAATCGAACCCGTAAACCCTGCGGTAATCTCTATCTCCTATTTCATCGGAGCGGGTAGAATAGAGAGCGGAAATCTCATTATCGGTGATCTTCCATTTTTCTTCAGCATATTCAGGATCGGATATCAGCAGATGTTTTAATTCATCAGTTTCTGGAACCACAAAATCGCGGTTATAAACAGCTTCATATCCGGTCATACCAATATGGGTCCCAATGAAAGGAGAATATTCCAGGTGCCCACCAATTATTTGTTCTTTCAGCGCATCTTTTCGGGGAGCAATATCAACTGCATTATAATTGTTGGGGTAATCATTGAAATATTCTTCAGCAGATTCGAGTTCATCATCCGTGAATCTTCTGGTCATCGTGATATAGGAAAGAACATCATCGTCATCATCTAACTTTCCGTTGTTATTGCTATCATAAACCACAGCATCTTTTTCATCTTTGGAAAGGAAAAAAACGGCATTTAAATTATCTCTTTTCCAATCCAGAGCAATTCCACGTAGGGCATATTCCTGAGTGCGAGAAATATCAGGGATAATTCCAGTTATTCTTTTATTGAAACCGTAACCTGTTTTGCGGGGGCTATAGAAATCAGTATTTTCCATAACCAGCCCTTCCCCGAAAGTAGCACGATAATTTCCTGCATATATCTTTAAAAAATTCCTGCCCAAAAGGTCTAATTCTTTTTCGTAACCTACATAAAATTTTGAATCCTTCAGAATATCTTCATTATCCTTTTTAAAAATATTTTCTTCACCTTTTGAAGTGTTGAAGATACAACCTGCTTTCCATTCATTTAAATAACGTATCCTCAATTTGTTCAACATGGAAGCCCTGTCCGATTCCATATTAAAAAAGCCCCAGTAAGATTGTTTCTTGATCTCTGGTGTGGATGGTTCTGATGAGGAACCCTCATATCTTATCATTGATTCCTTGAACATTTCCAGGGCATCATCAGGATAGGGACTGTCATTGTATTTCATCTGATAATCTACAAACATCTTCCTGGTTACAGGCTGCTCCTTGTAGTAAACATAATGGCGGATATTTTTTGCACCGTAATAGGAAATACCTGGTGAATGACGAAGGTCGCGGTAACTGGAGATCGTATCTCCAATAGCTCTTCTATTGATTATAGCTGCAACATCTATTGCTGAGACATTTGGAAGGTTAAGAATATCGGAAAAGGTAAGTTTGTTAATATTTCTGGGTGTCATCAGGTAGTCTTCCCAGACATCGCTCATGCCTTCCTGTAATCCTTCATTGCTTCCCAACCGTTCTATCAGATAATAAATCTCATCTCGTCTCTGTGCAGCTTCATCCTTATCTTTATAATGTGAGACCGAAACCAACGGTTTGAGTTTGTTCAAAGTAACCTGGTCGATAGATTCAATTTCTCTTAAATCATATATGCTTTTGAAGAATTGGTGAAAGAAACGATAATCAAAAATATCTTCAGCCTGTTCTGAAGTAATTGGCAATGACTTAATCTCTTCATAAGAAGCTGTATTCAAATCAAGTTTTTCCGGTAAAATAATTGCTCCACTAAATTTGGGGATAAGTAATTTATTTTTTTCTCGATTATATTCTTCTAATAATTCTTTATGCTTTATATCAAGCTCTTCTTTTGTTTCAGCAAAAAGTGGCATTACTAAGCAAAAAAACAGTAATCCCAAAAACAATTTATTCATAGTTATTTCCTTTAAATTTCCCAAACAATTCAAGGACGAATTAAAAAACATTCTAATAAGTAAACATAAAAATCGATGTTTAATTGTAAAGTATTTTGTTAAACATTCATAAATATAAAAATTGTTTGACAAGCGACCTTATTTTAAGATTCTTTGCCAGAAGATAAATGGAGGAGAAATGGCAGAAGATACAATTATTGAAAAAAAGAGTAAGTTTTCACTGATTGAGCTTTTAATGATAGTAATGTTAGTGGGTATTATCTTTACACTAATTATTCCACTTAGAAAGGACAGATTAAACCAGGCAAAATTAAAAGAAGCTATTCGTAATGTACAAATAATTGCCAGAGCTGATGTTGCTTTCAAAGAAGATCCTGCAAATGGGTACTATATATTTGAACATAACATATTAAAATTGGATGAAGAAGGTAACTACATCGGGGAAGACCTGCTTAATGTTAAACCAGACCTTGTTAAATATAGCGATGAATTTCTATACGATTATTCAGTAACTGATAGTACTGTTATAGCTACCACAAATAGGAATTTTGGAAAAGAGGGTGTGGTAGTTTTCTACTATCTTCCCAATGGTCCCTGGGGAGTTGGCGAAGACAAGATTTCCAAAAGTATAATAGATCCCAACTGGTTGCCATAAGTTATTTTTTTAAGCAACCTGTTTAAATTTTGAAGTTATAATATAAATTTAAACCTTCGAGGTTAACACCTTGAAGGTTTTTAAATTAGTTAACATGCTTATTCCATTTGTATTATCTTATGCAGAGATTCATTATCATTTGAGATTTCTATATCCAAAATATTTTCGTAAAGAACCGGAAATAAT
>JAGLWO010000462.1 GCA_023133395.1 Candidatus Cloacimonadota bacterium
GGATAAATAATATTCGACCTCAGGTTATTAAGTCTTTTAATCCGTGCAACAGTTGTTTTGTACTTTCTGGCTATATCATAAAGTGTATCACCTTTTTTAACAATATGATGAGTGAAAAAACCAGCGTTCTTCTTCAGGAATTGTTTTTCAATTTTAGCTAAATCTTCATAGTTGATATTATTTCCCTTTGGAATCAGGATAAAATATTCTCCGGGTGGAAGTACTACATTATTTATTGCAGAGTATTTTTTCCGGGTACGTTTGTAGATATTAATCCATGGATTTAATTCCAGAACCTTTCCAATAGAAGTACCTTGAGCTTTTGTCCAGTTATCTATCTTGTAATGACCCTTTAATTTTATTTTAACTTGGTGTGCATCAGTTAGTATAGATTCAAACCTTTCAAATTTCTTTCCGAAAATAGCTTCTTCATTTTCAAATATCATCTTGATCGCTGCAGCTCGCCATACATACTGATGAGTTTCATCCACTCTCATTAAAAGGTCAAAAAAATCATAGGCTTCCTGCTGACGAATAACCCTGGCAATACTACCAGCCCCAGCATTAAAAGCACTCATAGCTAGGAGCCAGTCTTCTGCTCCTCTTTCTGCGAGATAATTATAACTATTCATCAAATATTTTGCTGCTGCTTCTGTGGAAAGAAAAACATTTCTTCGTTCATCTATGAATGAGTTCATTCTCATTCCGAAACCTTTTGCTGTTTTTGGCATAAATTGCCAGATCCCCACAGCTCCAACACGTGATCCAGCCATCGGGCTTAAAAAACTTTCTGCTATAGCTAAATATTTTGTATCTGAGGGAATATCATACTTTATAAAAATTGAATCAAACAAAGTAAAGTATTTTCCACTTCGTGGAATGAACTTATGAGCAATTCGCAATTCCTGTTTATATATTTTTTCAAAATTACTGTAAATCCTCTCATTTTTCAGGTTGAATAATCTCCCAGCAAAAATGATGGAATCGGGAATTTGAAAATCCGGGTTTACAGCAACTCTACTGTTCGCTATCTCAAGTGATTGAGCTAAAGAATCAACTGTAAAATTCAGCTCCTCAATAGTAGAATATAAAGAATCAATTTCAACATTTCTGTAGATTATAACTTGATTTAAAGAATCTTCGATTGTAATTACATTTGAATCTTTTGTTACTTCTTCGATATTTATTTTTTTACTCAATTCTTTATTAAAAGAACATCCAACAAATATAAAGATAATTGAAATCAGAAGTGTCAGGAAAATTTTCATTTATTGCGTCTCCAAATTTCTGTCTTTATAAACTTCATCGTAGTAATTCATATATTCACCCGAATGAATATTCTCCACCCAGTCAGTATGAGATTTATACCACATAATAGTCTGTGCGAGCCCGTCTTCAAACTCGATTGTTGGTTTCCAGCCAAGTTCATTTTTAATTTTCGAAGAATCTATTGAATAGCGTAAATCATGACCCTTACGATCCAAGACGAAACTAATTAAACTCCTGGAACAATTCATTTTATCAAGAATGTATTCGACCAGGTTCAGATTTTCCCACTCGTTATTTGCACCAACATTATATATTCCCCCTAATTTACCTTTATGCAACACAAGATCAATGGCTCTACAATGATCCTCCACATGTATCCAATCCCGGATATTCTTCCCATCACCATATACAGGAAGTTCTTTATTGTTCAAAGCATTATAAATCATAACAGGAATGAATTTTTCCGGGAATTGATAGGGACCGTAATTATTGCAGCTTCTCACAATGTTAACCCTTTGTCCATAGGTTTGATGGGCAACCCTGATTAAAAGATCTGCCGCTGCTTTACTTGCTGCATAAGGATTATTCGGAGCTAAATGGGCTTCCTCAGTTACTGATTTATCTTTTTCTATCGAACCGTAAACCTCATCAGTAGAAATAAGAATGAATTTCTTAACTTTATGTTCCCTGGAATAATTCAAAAGAATCTGTGTTCCAAGAATATTGGTTTGAAGAAATATATCAGGATTAATAATACTTCTATCAACATGTGA
>JAGLWO010000463.1 GCA_023133395.1 Candidatus Cloacimonadota bacterium
GGTAGAATGAAAACAGCTGAAAAAGACAGGATAATGGAAGATTTCAAAAATGGAAAAATAAATATACTTGTTTCCACAACTGTTATCGAGGTTGGAATCGATGTGCCTAATGCCACTGTGATGATCATTGAGCATGCTGAGAGGTTTGGGTTAAGTCAGTTACACCAGTTGCGTGGAAGGGTTGGACGTGGCTCTGACGAATCATTTTGTTACCTGATTGTATATCCCCCGATCAGTGAAGATGGTAGGGAACGGCTGAACATAATGCTCGAAACAAATGATGGTTTCAAAATTGCAGAAAAAGATCTGGAACTCCGTGGACCTGGCGATTTCTTTGGGACCGAGCAGTCGGGAATGCCCATCTACAAACATGCAAATATCGTTCGAGATCAGGAACTCCTGAAACAGGCACGGATACTGGCTTTTAATATAATTGAAGAAGATGATGAACTGAAATTAGATAAGAATCAGGCACTCTCAAAAGAGTATTTTTCAAAATATTACAAAAGAGAAAAGCTCTTTGAATTTTAATTATAAATCCTAAAATATTCTATCATATTTTATCAAAAAACGCTTATAAACCTCTTGACAGGAGAACATTCATTTAAAATTAGTTTTTAAATTAAATGATCTGAATTCCTGGAGGTTCTATGTTTTTGGATAACTTATCCGGTTTGTTTTCTAATGATATTGCTATAGATTTAGGAACTGCAAATACACTTGTTTACAGAAAGGGAGTTGGTATTGTAATAGATGAACCCTCCGTAGTTGCTATCTCAACTGATAATAAGAAAATTATCGCTATTGGTGAAGATGCCAAAGAAATGCTGGGTAAAAATCCAGAGGAAGTAAGAATCATCAAGCCACTCAAGGATGGTGTTATTGCTGATTTCCGAGTAACCGAATTGATGTTGAGGAATCTAATCTTACGTGCTCAGAAAAAACGTCTTCTAATAAAACCGAGAGTTCTTGTTTGTGTACCTTCAGGAATAACAGAAGTGGAGAAACGTGCTGTCCGTGATAGTGCTTTACATGCTGGATCACGCGAAGTCTATCTTGTTTCAGAACCTATCGCTGCTGCTATCGGCGCTGATCTTCCGATACATAGACCTCAGGGTAATCTGATAATGGATATTGGTGGCGGAACCACAGAAATTGCTATTATTTCACTTTCTCACATTGTAGTGCATTGTTCAATCCGGGTAGGTGGTGACAAAATGGACGAAGCCATCGTCAGTTACCTCAGGAAACGAAATAATATTTCCGTAGGTATTCAAACTGCAGAAAAAATTAAAATGGCGATCGGTTCTGCCTTTCCTTTAGAAAAAGAACTCAAGATGGAAGTCAGAGGACGTGATATTATAACTGGATATCCAATTACAGTCGAAGTTACATCTGAGGAAGTTCGAGATTCTCTTTCTGAAACTGTTACTTCAATCATTGATGCTGTAAAAGGTTTGTTTGAAAAAACAGCTCCTGAACTTGCTGCTGATATTGCTGAAAGAGGTCTTATTCTCACAGGTGGTGGTGCTCAACTCAAAGGTCTTGATAAAAAGATACAGGAAACTGTTGATCTGCCAGTACATGTTGTTCCAGAACCCTTAATATGCGTTCTCAAAGGATGTGGACAGATTTTAGACAATCTGAATGATTATAAAGAAGTGTTGCTTAAAAAAATTGAAGACTAAAAGTGAGAAAAAATATTCCCTTTGTAATTTACCTACTTCTTGCACTCAGCCTTTTTTTAGGGAATAACGAACAAAGAATAAAAAAAGCAAACTTCTTGAGTCAAACGTTATATTACCCATTTATTAGTTCAATTAACAATATTGAATCTTTATTTAAAATCAAGGAACAAAATATAATTCTTTCACAGAAACTGGCTCAACATACAATCATAATAACAGCCCTGGAGAACAAACTTCGTGAAATTAGAAGTACTCAGATCAAATATGATACCGGAGATTTCGATTTCGTTCTTGCAGATATCATTGGATATGAAGGTAGCTTTATAGAAAGAAACTTCATAATTAGCAAAGGTAAGGTAAATAAAATCAAAATCGAGTACCCGGTAATTTCTAATGAAGGAATCGTGGGAAAAGTTATTTCAGTTTCACAAAACTATTCAGTTGTTTTACCTATGAACCATTCAACTTTTAGATTAGGTATAATGTTAAAAAGGAATCATTTACAGGGAATGATGGAATCCGATATCTACGGAAATTCCTATATGACACTCATCAAACTTGGTTCTGATGTAATCCTGGGCGATACAATTGTTACTTCCAATATCTCAACGGTGTTCCCAAAAGGATATCCAGTTGGTGTTGTAACCAAACTTATTGAAGTACCTGATAAAGTTTACATGAATACCGAGATATTATCTTTTGCTAATCCTGGTAGCCTGGATCAGGTAATCGTTCTATTATATGAGAAAGATAAAAGCTATGAAACAGAACTTGAAGAAAATAACCGTAAAAAATAAAAAATACCTGCGGTTACCAATTAAAACTAAAATCCTGACTCCTGAGGACGATATGCTGGACATTGTTCGCGATGTAATCAAAGACATTATTCAGGAAAATGATATTATTTCAATTAGCGAAAGTCCACTTGCCATTACACAAGGTAGAGCAATTCCAGTTAAGGATATTAAAGTTGGGTTATTAGCAAAAATACTATGGCGTTTTGTTTCTAAAGTAAAATATGGAATAGGC
>JAGLWO010000464.1 GCA_023133395.1 Candidatus Cloacimonadota bacterium
CTTCCTTTTCTTCTTCCTTTTCTTCAGCTTTTGTATCAGCGGCAGATAAAGCTCCTTGTAATACTTCTTTGTATTTATCAATGATAATCTGCTCGATCATATTTCTGGTTTCTGTGTTTATGGGGTGAGCGATATCACGATATTCACCGGAACTAACTCTTCGGCTTGGCATTGCAACAAAGAGACCGTTTTCTCCTTCGATAACCTTAATGTTTCTGATAATGAATGCATCGTCGATTACGATATTCACAAATGCTTTAAGCTGATTACTTTCTCTCAGAAAGACTTTTACATCAGTAATGTTCATCTTGCTCTCCTTTTAGTTTTTGTAATGTAATTCCAATATCCTTTTTTGGAATAATATTTTGATAATTTTTCTGCAGTTTTTCTATCTGGGCAGAAGCCAATTACAGTAGCTCCACTACCGGATAGTATTACCTTATTCGCTCCATTGTTCTGCAAATATTCGATAATTTGCTTTATTACAGGGTATTTTTTACATACACCTTCTTCGAGTTTGTTATAACAGTATGAAGTATCCTTGAAATGCATTAATTTTTCCCAGTCAGTATTTTCTTTTTTCGAGATATTTACTGCTTCATAAGCTTCTTTGCTGGGAATTTCAAAGCCAGGATTTACTAAAAGAATGTTGTCAATTTCAATATAATCGATTGATTTTATAATCTGACCTCGTCCTTCTCCCAGTACGCATCCACCTTTCAGGAAGAAGTTAATATCACTTCCAAAATTTTTAGCTATTTGATGCATTTCAATTTCTGTTAAATTCAAGTCCCATAAGTCTGAAAGGGCTAAAATTGTCTGAGCAGCATTACTGCTCCCTCCTCCTAACCCGGCAGAAATAGGGATGTTTTTTTCTAATACAATGTTAACACCATCAGTCACTTCATATTTTTCTTTTATAAAGAGCGCAACTTTATAAATCAAATTTTCTTTTGCATTTACAAAGTCTTTGGCAGACAAAATCTTAATATCACAATTTTTTGTCAAAGTAAAATTTATATTGTCGTAGAGCTCTATTTCAGAGAAGATAGTTCTGATTTGATGATAAGTATCCGGGCGTTTAAATAAAACATCAAGAAACAGATTTATTTTTGCGGAAGAACTTAGATGCAGATTTTTTATCTTCTTCTTTTCCATAATAGTAATAATAGTAGTAATTATATTCATAACTGCTGTAATATCTATGGGGACGAATTCCGTTTATTACAGCGCCAGTTAATGTTATATTAATATTTTCTAAAAGCTCCTTAGCTCTTTTTATTACATGTTTATCTGCACTATCAATTCTTACAACAATCGCTAATATGTCAGATTTTTTTGCCAGAACCATAGAGTCTGTTACTGCGATTACTGGAGGTGAATCAAGTAAGACATAGTCATAATTTTCTTTTAACTCTGTTAATCCTTCATCCATTCTCCTGGAAGCAAGAAGCTCGGAAGGGTTTGGTGGGATGTGTCCACTTGTAATTATATCCAGATTTGGAATTTTAGATTTTTTTATGATATCCTTCAGATTTACAGATTTATTCATTAGATAGTCAGTGATTCCATTTTCCTTATTAAAGCCAAAAAAGTTATGAATCATAGGACGACGGAGATCAAGATCTGCCATAATAACTCTGGCATCCATTTGTGCTAAAGTTATTGCTAGGTTTGCGAGAATTGTTGATTTACCTTCTTTTGGACCAGAGCTGGTAATCAGGATTATCAATGAATCATTATTCTTTTTGCGGGCGATGATATTTGTTCGCAAAATTCTGAAAGCCTCTGCTGAAGAAGATTTTGGAGAGTAATTAGTGATTAATCTTGATTCCATCTGATGATAGATAGATTGTAAGTCTTCCTTTTCATTGTCACCACTTTTTGGTATCATTTCCTCAATTTGATCAAGATCAATATCAGAAGTATAAATATAAGGAATAGAACCAAGAATTGGCAGAGCAACATATTTCCTGACATCATCGAATGTCCTTATTTTGGAATCCAATGAATGAAGAAGAAGAGCAGCTCCTATTCCTAAACCCAAACCTAAAACCAGAGATATCATCATATTCATTTTTTTATTTGGTTTAATAGGTCTTGGGGGAACCTGTGCTTCTTCTACGATTCTGATATATCCAATTTTTGATCTTTCAGCGATTTTTGCATCTTCGTATTTTTCAATTAGCATAGCGTAGATTTTTTCGTTAATCTGATTATTGCGTTCTAGTCGAGCAAGTTCAATCTCCGTATCTGGGAGGATAGACATTTTGTTATTATATTGTTCTACAGCTTTGCGTAAGCTTGTAACTTTTGATGCCTTTAAATTTTGGTCAATTTGAGCAGTAGA
>JAGLWO010000465.1 GCA_023133395.1 Candidatus Cloacimonadota bacterium
CAAAGTTTATGAATTAGAGAATAAAAACAATTATCTAATTAATTATGAAGTCACTCTTCATCCGGAAGTTGACTGGTTGACTTTTACCGGAAATATTTCCGGAACTTTACAACCTTATGAAACGACAGACCTCACTGTAGAAATTAATAGTAATGCTGAAACATTAAGTGAAGGTGCTCATTCAACTACAATTCAATTTACGAACACAACCGACCATCTTGGAGACACAACAAGAGAAGTAACCTTAGCGATCGGGGAACCTACTTTAAGATATGAATGGACTCTAAATAGCGATCCGGGCTGGACAGTTGAAGAAGATTGGGAATTTGGCGTGCCAACAGGTGGAGGTGGAGAACATGGTGGTCCTGACCCGACAATAGGTCACACAGGAGATTATGTTTATGGATACAATCTGAGTGGAGATTATCCGAATAATCTTTCCGAAAAACATCTGACAAGCACCGCAATTAATTGTACGGAAATGTATAATGTACACTTAAAGTTCTACAGGTGGCTTGGTGTTGAACAGCCGCTTTACGACCATGCTTATGTAAAAGTTAGTAAAGATGATTCAAACTGGACAACTGTCTGGCAAAATACAGAGGAGATCACGGATTATTCCTGGATACAAATGGATCTGGATATTTCAGAAATTGCTGATAATCAACCAACTGTTTATCTTCGCTGGACAATGGGTTCAACTGATGGTGGCTGGATGTATTGTGGTTGGAATATTGATGACATCCGGATATTTGCTGTAGGTGGATTCCCGGATAAGGTTCAAGACCTTACAATTACCTGGAATAACCCATATATTGAGTTGAACTGGTCTCCTGTTACAGGAGCAGCATCTTACAAAGTTTATTCCTCTTCTGATCCTTATGCTGGATTTACGGAAGATACAAGCGGAACTTTTATCGACGAGAGTTGGAGTGCTCCGGCTCCTGGTACAAAAAAATTCTATTATGTTACTGCTCTGAATGAGAGAGGAAGGAAATAGAGTTTTGAAATAATTGCCACTGGATTTTATCCGTAGGTTAATTTTGAATATTTTTTTCATACTTAACATTATAAAGCTATGAAAAAATGGCACGTATTTGTCCCTTTGCGATTTTTAAAATATTCATAACTCGTTAGGATATAAGAATATAAAGATTTATTGGCGCATAACTGACAGTCATGAGGTCAGCGGTTCGAACCCGCTATGCTCCACCATTTTTTTTCTATATAAATTCAAGTAAAAATTATGGAATAAAAAATGCATTTATAATAGCAAATTATTTATAGTAAGGAAGATTGAATGAAAATATTTTTTATAAAAGAGATAACAGTGTGTATTGTTTTGATTATTATTCTTACCAGTTGCGCAAAACCAAGTGAACCATCAATTTTTGATGAAGCTTTAAGTATAGAATTTCTATTTCCAACAGGAGGATATGCAAGAGATATTTCAGTTTCTGATAGCCTGCTTTTTATTGCAGAAGACCAGCAAGGATTTTCAATTTATAATTATTTGACCCGTACTCAGATTTGTCATTTTGACACCTTATTTATTTTCAATCCTGTTCCATTTGAAAATGTAAGAAAAATTTCGGTAGTGGAAAATGAAGTATTTCTATTTGTTTATGATCGCTATGGTAGCCCCCCCAGTATAAATATTTTTGATATTACTGATATCTCCGAGCCTGATTGTGTATTTCGAATTCAATCCAACACAGGAAATATAGAAGATATGTATTCTCATACTAATTCTGGTGGAGGTGTAACTCTTAATTGGACAAATAATGGGGTAAATAGTAATTCCATAAATTTTAGAGAATCTAATGATAATTGGGAAGAAGGTATAGAATATTCTTTCCCAAATTCGATCAGTGGATTTGATATGAATGAGGAATATATTGTGATAGCTGCCCAGCAATATGGTTTTCATATTGTAGATAAAAATAGCGGGGAAGTCCTCAGTACTACTGATACTCCGGGTGAAGCATTAGATGTAAAGATTGTTGACAATTATGTTTGTCTGGCAATCAGAGAGGCAGGATTAGCCATTTTCGATATTTCCAATGTAAGCAATCCTGAAATGGTTTATATCAAAGATATAGGTGAACTTATTTATACAATTGATGCAGAAAATGACTATCTGGTTTTAAGTTCTCATGCTGGAGGTATTTATTTCTTTGATATTTCTGATATTGAAAATCCGGGTTATTTAGGGAAAGTTGATAAAGATAATATTGGATATACATACAAAGCAGTTTTCAAGAATGGAAAGGTCTTTGCTGCCACCAGGCAGGGTGTATATATTTTAGATATTAATGATTAAATAATTAATTTGGAGGATTTGTGAAAAAGATAATGCTATTTCTGTTTTTTTTAATGGTATGTAGCAATATTTTTGCTGACAGGGTTGATATCGCGGAAAATACTGATAAAAAAATATTCGAACATTATTCTTATGGAAAGAAAATTACAGAGATCCAGTTCTCTTTAGATGGTTATCAAT
>JAGLWO010000466.1 GCA_023133395.1 Candidatus Cloacimonadota bacterium
CCGGTAATAATCTCACCGCCATCAGCCACTTTTTTACCGATTTCCTGGGTTATTGTTTCAAATTCATCCACTTTGATATCTTTACCAGCAGTTATATTGATGAGAATCCCCTTGGCGTTTTCTAATGGTATTTCTGAAAGCAAAGGATTGTTCATTGCACAGTTAGCAGCATCAATAGCTCTATTGTCACCATCACCAACACCAGTTCCCATTAAAGCCAGTCCTTTATTGGCCATAACAGTTTGTATGTCAGCAAAATCGACATTCATATAACCGCTGTAATGAATAATATCAGAGACTGCTTTAGCTGCTTCATATAATACGTTATCTGCTTTTTTGAAGGCTTCAATAACAGTCATATCTGGATATATTTCCTTCAGCTTTTCATTTGGAACCACGATGAGAGTATCTACATTTTCTCGTAATTTTTTTATTCCCTTTTCAGCATTAACTATTCTCTTTTTTCCTTCTCCAATGAAAGGTCTATTTACGATCCCGAGAGTAAGAATTCCCATTTCACGGGCTAAAGAAGCTATAATTGGTGTAGCTCCAGTTCCAGTACCGCCACCCATACCAGCCGCAATGAATATCATATCAGCATCTTTTATATGATTTTTTATATCTTCGCGGGATTCTTCTGCTGCTTTACGACCAATCTCCGGATTAGCCCCAGCCCCAAGACCTTTTGTAACTTCTTTTCCCAGTTGAAGTTTCGTCTTTGCTTGGGATCTTTTCAAGTCCATAATATTGGTATTTGCTGATACAAACTCAACTCCAGTAAGATTATATTCAATCATTGTATTGATAGCATTACCACCAGCACCACCAACACCAATTATTTTAATGTGTGTTCCAAAAGGAGTTTCGTCACGATTAAGATCAAGTTCGAGCATTTTGCCCCCTAAATATAATCTTTAAATATTTCTTTTATTTTTTTTAAAAAATTCATGAAAGGGTTACCTAACTTAATACTCTGGATTTTAGTTTCTTTATTCGAGAGTTCATTATAGGTGTAATATAAAATGCCAACACTGGTTGCGTATTTTGGATTTTCTAACCGTTCAGTTGGACCAGAAAGATTAGCTAAATCAGGATATCCAATTTTAGTTGACATATTAAATATTTCTTCTGCCAGAACTTCACTATTTTTCAAAAGAGATGCACCACCTGTTAGAGTTAATCCTGCAGTAATCATTTTTAAGTCATATTGTTCATTCAGGATTTTATAAGAACCTTCGAAGATCTCACGCATCCTGGCTTCAATGATTTCAGTAACATATCTTAGTTTCCTTTTCTTGGGTTCTCTTCCTCCGATACCTTCGATCTCAATGATCTTGTCTTCTGGAACTTGTGATGATAATGAATTACCCTGATTAATTTTAAGGTTCTCTGCATTTTGAGGAGAAGTATGTAACCCTATTGCTAAATCTTGAGTTATATTTGTTCCTCCCACTGCTAAGACTGTGCTGAATCTTATACTGTCTTTAAAGAAAACAGCAATATCAGTTGTCCCCCCGCCAATATCGATAATTATTGAACCCAGCTCTTTCTCTACCTCATTTAAAACTGCGTTTGAAGAAGCTATTGGCTCAAGAAAGATATCCTGAACTTTATAACCTGCGATTTCGATGCATCTTGTGATATTCCTTAATGCATTGATATCAGCCATAACTATATGTACATGTGCTGAGAGGTTGAATCCACTCATGTTTACTGGATTTAAAATTCCATCTTGTTCATCGATTGTATAATATTGAGGTATGGCATGGATAATTTCCAATCGTTCATTTCCCTGCTGGATTTTAACATTATTTTTGGAATTTGTTATAACATCTTCAACATGCTCTTGTGTAATATCGCGAGGTTCTGTTCCGGAGGTTAGAGATATTCTTCCGATAGTGTTTTGGCTTTTAATGTGACTTCCTGCAATACCAACGTAGAGATTTTTGGCTTTTAAACCAGCCATTGTTTCTGATTCTACAATCGCATCACTAATAGATTTGGAAGCTTTTGTGATATCCACTACAATACCATTTAATAATCCTTCCGCTTTAGTAGTACCGATTCCTTTAACCTCAAGTTTATTTTCTTCATTTACAATTGCTATAATCACACAGATCTTGGTTGTGCCAATATCTATAGCGGTAATGATGTTCCCGCTTTTCATTTCACCTCCGACCTTATTACAAGCTGATTATTGAAACGAAGATCGACAATAGTATTTTTATCAAAAGTTCTATTTTGTTCTAAAAAAGTGAATTTCTTAAGTTTATCTTCAATTTCGTCATTACCAAAAACAATTCTATATCCTGTATTTGCTTCGATCATATAAATATCTTCATCAAATTCATAGAATTCAGAGATATGATTAATGAAGTCAGGATCTTCACTTATTATCGTATTATGCAGATCGAAAACCCTTTCAACGAATTCATTTTCGACTTTCTTACCAAAAGTTAATTCACAAGCTTGAGTTTCAGTTTCAATAGTAGGTAGAATCTCATCTGAATAAAAATTATCATTATCCAATACAATCCTGTTTTTATCGATGGGGAAGAGCTCACCTTCTATAGTCTTAATATAAAAAATTCCCGGTTTCTCAACGATATTGATTCGTAATTTATTAGGTATAATTCTTGAAACTTTAATATCCTGTATGCGGACTATATTTTCATATTTATGTAATACATCCTTTTTGGAAATAACATAAAGATTCTGACCTATGAAATCTTTTGATAAGTTATAAAGGAACTCAGTTTCAAGGTTTATGTTTCCAGTAATTTTTATCGCATCGATTTCAAAGAAACTGATTTTGGTGATAACACTCCGTAAACCTGAATATCCTGCGATAATCAAAGTTACTGCAAATATAAATAAAAAATAATATCTACTGGATCCGGTTTTTTTCTTTTCCATTAATTTATAACCTTGATCTCAAGTTCCAGCTTGATCCCTTTCTTTTTATAAACTTCGTTTTTCATCAATTCAATCAAGCTCATAACGTCATCGAAAGTTGCATTACCTTTGTTAATAATGAAATTCCCATGCTTACTGCTTATTTCTGCGTCTCCTATTCTTGTTCCCTTTAAGTCACATTCTTCAATTAATTTTCCTGCATAATTATTTTCTGGATTTTTAAAAGTACTTCCCAGACTCGGGTAATCATAAGGATGTCGACTATGCCTTTTTGAGATAATATCTTTAATTTCAGCAGAGATCTTATTCTTTGGTTTTTGGTCCAGTCCAAATGAAACGTAGATTATAAAGCCATTTATTGAAGTCTTCCGGTAACTGAAACTTATTTCATCGTGGGTAAGGATTTCTCTTTTGCCATTTACATTTACTATTTCAACCCATTTAATATAATCAGAAATATTCTTTCCAAAAGCTCCGGCATTCATATAAACTGCTCCTCCTATATGAGCTGGAATACCTGCTAAGAATTCTAAACCACCCAGGTTATGTTTCTTCATCTCATCAATAAATATGCTAATATTATGGTTTGAAGTAACTATAACTTCATTTTCTTTAATATTGTAATACATTGGTAAATCTCTATCTAAAATTAACACTCTATCTCCAACATTTCCAAAAAGGATATTAGAAGCCCCACCAACAGGCAAAATCTCTAAGTCCGCCTTATTTGCCTTAACAATAATCGAGCTCAGATCGCTAATACTTTGTGGCATAAATAGATAAGATGCCTTATCTCCAATTCTTATGTTAGAGTAATCTTTTAAGGAACTCTTTGAAAGAATTGAAGTTAGCAGTTTACTGTCAAATACTTTTTCCATTTTTCCCTATTTTTACTCATTTTCTTCTAAAAATTTTTCACCAAATTTATATATAGTTCCTGCTCCCATTGTAATCAGAATATCTCCAGGTTTTGTAACTTCTTGGATCTTTTGTATGATTTTATCATTTGAATCAACATAGTGAACATTTTTATGTTCTGACTGTATAGCTGCATTTGAGATTAATTCTCCAGTTACACCTGGGATTGGCTTTTCTCTTGCAGGGTAGATAGGTGTTACGATTAAAACATCAGATTGGAAGAACGACCGACCAAATTCTTCAAAGAAATCCTGTGTCCTGGAATAGAGATGAGGTTGAAAAACAGCTACAATTCGATTGTTTACACTATCTTTAACCCCTTTAAGAGTAGCTTCGATTTCTGTGGGATGATGGGCATAATCATCATAAACTATCACACCATCCTTTTTACCTTTATATTCAAATCTTCTAAAGACTCCATTAAAATCTAAAAGACCTTTTTGAATTGATGAAAAAGGTATATCGAGTTCAAGTCCTGTACCAACAGCAAGTAGTGAATTTAAAATATTATGAGTACCCAT
>JAGLWO010000467.1 GCA_023133395.1 Candidatus Cloacimonadota bacterium
AATTATCTCAATTGCTTCTTTGGCATTTGTTCCATCCAACCTGACAACAATAGGAACTTTGACTTCGGTTTTTTCTGTAGCTTCAATAATACCATTTGCAATACGGTCACAACGAACAATACCACCAAAAATATTTACAAGTATTGCTTTAACATTCGGATCTTTCAGGATTATTTCAAATCCTTTGGCAACCGTATTTGCACTTGCTTTACCACCAACATCCAAGAAATTTGCAGGTTCACCACCTTCCAGTTTTATTATATCCATTGTTGACATTGCCAATCCTGCACCATTTACCATACAACCAACTTCACCATCGAGTTTCACATAGCTTAAGTCGTATTCGCTTGCTTCAATTTCAGCTGGATCTTCCTCATCCAGGTCACGCATTTCCAAAATATCTTTGTGCCGGAAAAGAGCGTTATCATCAAATCCCATTTTGGCATCGAGAGCAATAAATTTTTCATCAGCAGTTAAAACCAAAGGATTTATTTCTACAAGACTCGCATCATTTAATGTATAAACTTTGTAAAGTGCTTTAGCAAATTTTCCGAATTCTTTTATTAGCTCTTTTGAAAGATTCAAACCAAATGCTAATCCACGAGTATGATATCCTTGAAATCCTGTAAGAGGGTCAATTTCAACTTTTATGATTCTTTCAGGTGTTTCTGCAGCTACTTTTTCAATTTCCACTCCCCCTTCGGTAGAAGCCATCATTACAGGCAGTTCTTTTGCCCTATCCAGAACCACTCCTAGGTAAAGTTCCTTTTTTATATCAACGCCTGCTTCAATATAAACTTTTTTTACTAATTTTCCAGCAGGTCCTGTTTGGTGTGTAATCAGATTCATTCCAAGTATTTCAGAAGCATATTTTTCCACTTCATCAATGGATTTAGCAAGTTTTACTCCGCCACCTTTTCCTCTTCCACCAGCGTGAATCTGAGCTTTTACTACCCAGACATTTCCTCCGATTTCTTTAGCTGCATCTTTTGCATCTTCAGCTTTTTCGATCATTTTCCCTTTTGGAATGGGAACGCTGTATTTTGCGAAAATCTGCTTCGCCTGGTACTCGTGAATATTCATATTTCCTCTTTATTTATTTATTTCAGAGCATTCCCGTCGGGCAGTTGCCTGATGGGAACGAGAGATAAAAGCTCACTCATTTCAATGCTTGCTCTTCAATAATTTTCCTAGTAATTCCAGGAATTGCTGCTTCAACATCTTTTGTGCATTTTTCAGAAAAAGTAAATGTGTCTTCCACTTCCACTGCATATATTTCTATTTGAGATGGAAGCTTTTCGTTTTGCTTTCTAATTATTTCTAATGCTTCAAATAGACTTATATCGTGAGGTGAAGAATGATGAAGAGTTTTTTCAAATTCAGCTAAATCAAACCTGTGCAAGGTTCCGGGTTCCGAGTTCCCGGTTATTACAGAATCTATCAGTATCAGTTTGTCATAACCGATGATTTCATCAACAACCCTGAACCCGGCTGCACTGGCTTCTATAACATCTATATTTCTACAGTTTTTTTTAATCTCATTGGCAATCCATATGCCAACACCATCATCTGTGAGAATGGTGTTCCCTAATCCCAAAACCAGTGTTTTCATCTAACAAGTTAATCTCTTCTAATAGATTTAACTATCTCCTTGTTGGTATCGCGAATATTTACGATAAGAGGCATTTTGCCCGGTAAAGAATGAGTAGCACAGGCAAGACATGGATCATAAGCTCTGAAAGCCATTTCTACCATATTTAATAAACCATCGTTTACTTCACCATTCTTTATCAAGTTTTTAGCAGCTCTGGCAATGGACATTGATATGGCAGCAGAATTATTAACAGTAGCCACTATCAGGTTAACTCCAGTAACCATTCCATTTTCATCTGTTTTATAATGATGGATAAGCGTTCCTCGTGGAGCTTCGATAATACCAATGCCTTCATCAGGTGTTTCAGTCGGAAGATTTCTTATATCAGGATTTGTAATGGATTTATCTTCCAGAAGTTTAACCATATCTTCGGCAGCAAACATTACTTCGATCAAACGTGCCCAGTGGAAAGCCAGAGTATTATGAGCAGGTTTTCCTCCCAGGGTTTCATACATCTTTTCATACTCCGCCTGAGCTAAAGGAGTTGCCATACCGTCAGAAGCATTAAGTCGTGCCAAAGGAGCAACCCGGTAAACACCGCTGTCTTTTCCATCAACAAATCCTTTCCAACCGATATTTTTTAGGTATGGGAATTTGATGTAACTCCAGGGTTCAACATGCTCGATAATATGTTCAAGATAATCTTTTGCTTCAAATTTAACAAATTCTTTTCCTTCAGGGTCAACTACCCGGATTTTTCCATCATAAAGATTAACCTTGTTATTTTCATCCACCATACCCATATAGTAGGTTTCATGTTTGTAAATATCGCCAACGATTAAATCAAGATATACCTTATTTTTCAGGACAATATCATTAAATACCTGCAAGCAGAACTTAGAAAATTCAACAGCGTCTTTGGCAACTTTCAGGAAAGCCTGCCTTTGGTCTTCAGCTAAACCTTTGGAAACTCCGCCGGGTAATCCGCAAACAGGATGAATTATTTTTCCAGCTAGAGTTGTTATAATTTCTCTTAATTTTCTTCTGCTGTTAATAACCTGTTTGCCAATTTCCAATCCGACCTTTCCTATAACTCCCAGAATATTTCTTTCTGCAGGCGGAGCGTCCGGACCGACCACGAAATCAGGTCCTCCGAGAAAGAAAAAATGGAGCAGATGATCTTCCGCAGTAAAAGCATCATAAATCAGTCGTCTGATTTTAAGTGCGGTTTCTGTGGGTTTTACATGATAAACAGCATCCAGTGTTTTCGTTGAGCACATGTGATGAGCTGTTGGACAAACGCCACAGATGCGAGGAGTTATTCTTGCCAATTCCTCGACAGGTCTACCCACACAGAATTGTTCAAAACCTTTTAATTCAGGAACCTGTAAATATGCATTCTTAACATTTCCATCATCATCTAGGAATATTTCTATTTTACCGTGACCTTCCAGTCTGGTAATTGGATCTATTGATATTTTTTTAGCCATTATATCTATCCTCCTTTGCTGGATTATCCATCCTTCTTCTTCTCAATAATGAAGTAGGTAGAGAAAAACGATAGAAATATCCGGCAGGATCAACTATCTGATTAATAAGTTTTTCTACATCTTCATCGCTCATATTTTCTTCACCTTCCAAGCCGACAATAGAAGCAAGAGCAGAGATCATTTTTCCACCGACATCTTTCACTTCCGGAGGAGGTCCAAAACAACCACGACAAGGCATATTAGCAGAAATACACTTTCCATCTCCTTCTTCAGCACACCCGGAGCGTGTAACAGGTCCCATACAAATCACACCTTCAGCAAGAAAACACTTTTCAGGATCTACAATGACTTCGGAAATTCTCTTAATCTCTTTGATAGAAATTTTTTCCGGTTTCGAATCATTAAGAGAACATTCATCACATAGCGTTTTTTCAGGAGCCAGAATCGCTCCTTTTTCAGGTAATTCCCCAGCAAGAATGGCACTAATTGCTTTCATAGTTAAGTAAGGTGGAGGAGCGCATCCGGGAATATAATAGTCTACATCGATCACCTGATCCAGGCTTTT
>JAGLWO010000468.1 GCA_023133395.1 Candidatus Cloacimonadota bacterium
ATGGTTCTGTTGCTTCTGCAATTTCCACTGGATAAAACTCATCAACAATGGATTCGTCAGCAATTTCGTAGGGAATCGTGGAAGGGTCCTGATTACGGTAGATAATACCTCTGGAAGGTAATAGCGGGTACTCCAGACTGTATTCAACATAGTCTGTTGATACAATTTCTGTAGTCACATTTCTGTCATTAGAAAGTTGAACAGAAGCGTGAATAAAAGGCAGTTCAGCATAACCTTTTTTGGTTGTGACCACACTTCCTTCAAATTCGATCTTTGAATAAGTAGCTCCATTTTTAACTGTCTCAGCAATCTTATGTTCACCAAGAATATAATCTAGTTCATATTCTGAACTGTTGGGTTGATTGAAATAGACCTCAAACCCTTGAGATGCAAACAAACCAGTTGTGACAAGTAAAATAGCTACAATAGATAAGTACTTAAATTTTTTCATATTTGCCCCCTGTATTTTTTTTTATCTGATAAAACTTCCGATCCGGCGGTTGCCGGATTCGGAAGTTTATACTGTTATTTCATTAAGATCATTTTTTTGGTGCTGGTATATCTTCCGCCAGCTTTCATTTTATAGAAGTATATACCACTGGCGACGCTTCTATTGTTGTCATCTTGACCATTCCACTCAACTGTATGATACGCAGCTTCCATGTAATTATCAATAAGAGTTTTAACCTTTTCACCCTTGAGATTGTAAATATCGATCCTTACATTATCTGCTTCTCTTAAAGAAAAGCTTATAGTTGTGCTTGGATTAAATGGGTTCGGGTAGTTACCAGTAAGCTCTGTCCTGATAGGGATTAGGATGTTATCATTACTTACATGGCCTACCATATATGCAGCATTAGAGAATGCAGATTCCCAGCCACCATCATATACTGCTGTAATATTATAAACGTAATCACCTGAAGGAACATTCATGTCGATATAGAATAAACCAGTAACATTATCCGCTATCATTACCAAATCACGATATACTTTGTAGTGTGACAGGTCTCTTGTTTGGAATGGTGGAATATCCCATTCAATTAAGATATCTGGAGGTATACTCGTTGCATTAGCATTTATGGGTGCTGGTAGAGTTATAGTGACTATTCCAGGACATGGAATGGATTCACCTCCCTCATAAACTGCAGTTACGGCATATTCATAATCTCCTGCTGCAAGTGCCAGGTCATCATAGGTTGTCTCACCCGGGTCGGTTATCTCATGGATCATTAATGTATCACGATAGACCTTGTAACCAAGAAGATCACGAGAATCATCAGTCTGTTGTATTTCTATCCTTTTTGTATCAGAAGCAGTAAGTTTAGTGGGAAGTGCCTTTGTAGGAGAAGAAACTTGTCTTGAAGTTACAGGTTGATCCCATTCAATGTGAACATCGTTATAGTCCATAACTGTGCATACTAAATTGGTTGGAGCACTAAGTGCTTCCAGAGTGAAGTCAATACCGCTGGTTGTAATCCCTTCTTCTACAATAACACCGAATACAGTTTGAGGGATATAACCAATCAATTCAGCAGTTACATCATATGTTCCAGGTGGAACTTGAAGAGTATAGTCGCCTGATACATACGGATTGGTCGAAAATCCACCTGCACTTACGATAACATCCTCAACATTGCCAGAACCACCGATAAGAGTTACTTGTCCTGCTATTGTTCCAATTATTG
>JAGLWO010000469.1 GCA_023133395.1 Candidatus Cloacimonadota bacterium
AAGATAGAATTTATACAACTGAAGATGTGAATCCTGATCTGATTTTAAGAGCATCACCACGAATTATTGAAGGCATTAAGCAGTTACAAAAGGTTTTCTATGAATCGAACTAAAAGAATACTATTTGCTATTCTATTCCTTGCTTTTACACTTTGCATTATTTATGTTTACATTAATCTGAATAATCCATCTTCGCATATTATATTATCAGTGCGCTTACCAAGGCTTATGCTGGCTTTTTTGTGCGGATTCGTTCTTGCTGGAGTTGGATATTCATTTCAAATTATGTTGAACAATCCTTTAGCGGAACCTTATATTTTAGGAATTTCAGCAGGAGCTGCTTTTGGGAGTATCCTGGCTGTAGTTGCCGGTTTATATCTTCTTATGCCACTTTTTGGATTTGTTGGCGCGATTATAACAATGATCCTGGTGTGGTATCTTTCTCATCTTGGAGGATTTTTCAATAAAACCAAGTTGTTGCTTTCTGGAATTATTGTAGGTATGTTCTTCTCTGCGTTAATTTCTTTGATAATGTATTTTAATCAGAACGATATTGGGAATATAATAAATGTCCTGATGGGAAATCTGGGTCATATTTTCAGTCACAGCGAGTGGAACTATTTCCTGGTGATATTTGGAATTTCCCTTTTGTTGATGATCTATCTTTTCAGTATGTCCAACAAATTGATGATATTAACCACTGGAGACCTTGTTGCGAGCAGTTTGGGAATTGATGTTAAGAAATTGCGAAGAAGGATTTTTCTCATAAGTTCCCTTTTGACCGGTATTACAGTAGCATATGCAGGAATCATTGGATTTATTGGGCTTGTTGTTCCTCATATTGTACGAATGATATTGGGTGGGAATAAAAGATCGGGAATTATCTTTTCAGCTTTTGGTGGAGCAATCCTTTTGATTCTTTGTGATTTTTTGGCTATGCATATTGCTGTAATTGAAGTTCCAGTGGGAGTTATAACTGCTTTTATTGGTTGTCCTTTCTTTTTGTTCATTATGGCAAAGAGTAAATGATGAAGTAACTTGTTCACTCTTGAACGAGTAAAATAATAAGTTCTTTAAATTTACATAGAGTGGGATGAGATTTTTGATGGGTTGCGTTTTGCGTGTTACGAGGTGCGGGTTACGTGTTGCATGTTATGAGGTGTGGGTTGCAAGGAGCGAGTTTCTTACACCCAGAACCTTGAACCCAGAACCCTGATCACATCGTTATCTTCACTTCTTTGATCTCTTTAAATTTCTCCAGGTGTTCCTTTATTTCTTCAACAACATTGTCTCGGTGTTCATCAAATTTGGGGATTTCTACATCTATTGTAGCAACACCGTTTTCAAAACCAACGTATTTCACCATTTTGAGGGTAACAATATCCTCTCCAACCTTCGGGTAAATTACTTTCTTTAATTCCTCTACGATTGCATCTTTATTAAAAGCTGCTTCTTCTGCAAGATGGTGTTTGATCTCATAATCTTTGATTGCAGAGCGTAGAGTATCCACTGCCAGAACGGAACAGTGCATTTTAACAGGAGGAAGACCATCGAGTGCATCTGCAGCTTCTTTCCAGGTGATTTTCTTGGCTTTATCTAAAGTTCTTCCTTTTGCCATATCCGTTATAATGGAAGCTGTAGCGATGTTGGAGGCACATCCGTATGATTGGAATTTTATATCTTCTATTGTTAATTCCTCAGGGTTTACTTTCAAGTATATTGAAACCTGGTCACCGCAAGCTGGACTTCCTTCAGTTGCCTGGGCATCGGGACTTTCAATTTTCCCCACATTGTGAGGTTTCATAAAATGGTCTAAGACTTTCTGGGAATACTGCATTATCACTCCTTGTTATATAATGGACTTCTTGAACGTAATTCTTCAACAACTTCTGCGAGTTTCTCAACAGTATAGTCAATCTCTTCAACGGTATTATACCTGCTTAGAGTAAATTTCATTGAGCTGTGAGATTGCTCATGATTCCTGCCTAAAGCCATCATAACATAATTTGGTTTTAATCCCTGTGAAGCACAGGCGCTACCGGTTGAGATAGCAACTCCATGCATATCCATCATCATCATAATAGCTTCACCTTCAATAAAATCAAAGGAAATATTCACATTATGTGGAGATCTTTTATCACCTTGAGGACCATTAAGTAAAGTGTAGGGTATTTTCTCTTCAATGCTTTTAAGAAGATAATCTGAAAGATTCCGAATTTTACCTGTATTCTCTTTAAAATCATTAAATGCAAGTTCGACAGCTTTGGAAAAACCCGCGATAGAAGCAATACTGATTCCACCAGTCTCAAGGTTATCAATTCGCGTTACTCCATGACATATTTGACCTAATCTAATACCACTTCTCTGATATAAAGCTCCAACACCCTGTGGACCATGGATTTTGTGCGCGCTGATGGACATGAGGTCAATTCCGAGTTCGTTAACATCAATCGGGATGCGAGCATAAGCCTCACAGGCATCTACATGAATGGCTATTTTATGATTGGAAGAATCTAGGATTTTCCTGATTTCCTTTATTGGTTGAATTGTTCCTACAACATGATTTGCTAACGTAGTCATAAATAAAATGGTCTCAGGTCTGATAGCACTTTTGAGCTCTTCTAAGTTGATATTTCCTTCTTTATCAGCATTGAGATAGGTTACATTAAATCCGCTTTTTTCAAAGAAATCTGCATTAGTAAGTAAATCTGGGTAATCGATCACAGAACAGATGATATGTGTTCCCTTATCTGAATTAGCTGTAAGATAGCCTTTGATTGCAAGGTTGTTTGCAGATGTTCCTCCTGTTGTGAAATGGATTTCTGAAGGTTTTGCAACCACAGAATCGGCTATGATTTTTTTAAAATTCTCCAGTTCAGCAGCAGTTTTACTTCCTTTGGAAACAAAATTCTCCGGAAAGTAGAATTTCTCTTTTAAATATGGAATCATTGTTTCTACAACTTCCGGAGCAGGTTTGGAAGTTAAACAGTTGTTAAAATATATTTGTTTCATTTCATCTCCTAAAGCCGTGAAATGATCTGTTCTAACTTTATTGAATCAAGATAATTTTCCATGTGATCTTTTATCTCATCCCAGAGTTCGTAAAAGCCGCATGGGAACCCTTTGCAGTAATCAATATGTTCCTTGGTTCCATAACAGAAATTGTGCGAAAAATCATCATCAACTGCCTTCATTATGTTTTTCAGGGATATTTTGTTCAATTCTCGGTTGAGAAGATAGCCGCCTTTTGAACCGTGAATACTTTTTACAAGTCCATCTCTTTTCAAATTCCTGAAAAGCTGTTCGATGTATTTGATAGGAAGATTTTGCTTTTCACATATCTTGGAGATGGATATCGGTTTCTCTGATGCGTTCAAAGCCAGTTCGGAAAGGGCTCTCACAGCGTACCCGGTTTTTACTGATATATGCATTTCACCTCCAACGGAGATAACATAGTAAATTAGTATGAATTGGCAAATATTTTTTTAAATTTTAAGAAAAAAATTATGATTGAAATAAAAAAAATATCTTTAGCATACCAAAAGAAAAAGGTAATAGAAGATCTCTCTATTGATTTTCAAATAGGAGAATTCTGCGCTCTCCTGGGACCTAATGGTGCAGGTAAGACTACACTTTTAAGGTCTATAATTGGATATCATGAACTTCTAAAGGGAAAGATTTTTCTGAACAAAGTTGAATTAAGTAAGTGGAATAAGCTTGATCTTGCAAAACAGATTTCAATTATTCCACAGGATTTTCAACTGCAATTTGATTATATAGTAGAAGATTTGGTTCTTATGGGCAGATTTCCATACCTGGGATACTGGCAGAATTATACCCGTGAAGATAAAGATATTGTAGTAAAGATTCTGAATCAACTCGACCTCTTTACTTTGAAGGATAAGCTATATTCTCAATTAAGCGGAGGGGAGAGAAGACGCGTTTCTATTGCTCGTGCACTGGCTCAGGAAACGAACATTCTTCTGATGGATGAAGCATTTGCTAATCTCGATATTAACCATCAACTCGAGATCATGCAACTGCTTTCAGATATTAACAAAAAACATCACAAACTTATCATTTTAGTTTCTCACAATATTAATCTCGCCAGCGAATATTGTGAAAGAATCGTAATGATGAAAAAGGGGAAAATAATCTCTGATGGGAAACCTGATGAGGTGATAAATTCAAAAAATCTATATAAACTTTATGAAACCAATCTGAAAATAATTAAAAATCCGATTTCCGGAAAACCAAATCTAATCTATCCAGGGAAAGATGCGAGATAATTACGAATTACGAGTTGCGAGTTGCATGTTGCGGGGTGCGGAGTGCGTGTTGCAAGAAGTGGGGTGGAAGAGCATTTTCTGTATTTCAATTCTTCTTCTGATTCTGTTTCCTTTGACTCTTCCAGGTCTAGAGTGCTCCGGCAGAGTTTGTGATGAGAATGGAAAACCAATCGATAATGTGGTAATAATCACAAAAAATGGAGCTTTTATTTCTAATATTAATGGAATTTATTTTCTAATTAATGTCCATGAAGATGAGATTATAACTTTCCATAAAATCGGATTTAAAGATTTATCTTTTAGAGTTGATAGAATTCCCTACTTGATAAAGCTCTCAAGGAGATCAGTTCCAATAACAGGAATTCAAATTTCAGAAAGAAAAAATAAACAAGAATTACTTGAAACATCTGACAAAATTACCATCAAAATTAAATCCACAGAAAAATACAATAACGCCGCAGATATTCTGAAGGAAAGAGCTGACCTTGTAATTTCCGGGACGCCACTTCTGGGAGAAGAACAAACAGCTTCGATACCTGGATATAAACCCCGACATACTCTTGTGATGATAGATGGTATTCCCTTAAATCAGAGTGGTAAAGCTTTCGATATCTCTTCAATTCCTGCTGAAATAATTGAAAGTATCGAGATAATCAAAGGAGCTTCCAGCTCCCAGGAAGGTTTGGGCTCTATGGGAGCAATAATAAACATAAATACAAAATCAGCGATTGGTAAATTTAGTTCCTCTATTGAGCACAGCTTCGGTTCTTTTGGATTGGATAAAACTTCAATGGTTTTATCAGGTTCGATATCTCAATATCAGGCTTTTATTTTTTTAGCTAAGGGTTTCTCCCGTAATGATTTTAAATATGAACCCAGAGATTACTGGGAAAATCCCGATTCTTTAAGAACCCGCATTAACAATGAAAAAGAAATCTACGATATTGATATTAGCTTGGCTAATTCAAATTCATTCTGTTTGTTAGATTACAAGTTTTTATTTCAGGATTTTTTCAAGAAATTACCCGGACCTACTAATAATCCTGAATTATATAAAGACAGCCGTTTAACTGGTAGAAC
>JAGLWO010000047.1 GCA_023133395.1 Candidatus Cloacimonadota bacterium
CGGATTACGAAATCTACTTTCATATTGGTAAAGATCAGCGAAGATTTTTAGGGATTTTTCTTATTACAGAAACCAGTAGGATCGCTTCCAATCTGCGAAAGCAAGGCTATAAGATCACAGAAAAAACCGAAGGATTTGACCTTGTCATTTGCGGAGATGTCCTCAAACATCCGGAAAGATATGGTGATTGCATACGAGTTCACGTGGATCATGGCGTTGGAATAAAAACACTTCGAATTAGAAACATCGTTCGTCAGAAAGGTTATCATTACCATGTTTTCCTGGAAGGGCAATATTGGTATGATTATATAAGAAGTTTAGGCTGGGAAGATAAAGCAAACTTTTATATTACCGGTATACCAAAACTCGATCAATTTTTCTGGAAAGGATACTATGATAACGACAAATTACTCCAGAAACTCGGATTGAATCCAAATAAAAAAACAGTTCTTTTCGCTCCCTCGTATAAACCGAGTTGTATAAAATTCCTCAAGGAAAAAATTACAAACCTTCTTCCCGAGTTCAATCTGATAATTAAACTCCATCCCTATAGTTGGGCAGGAAAATATGCTCCTCATTCCCAACACAAATTTTATGAAAAACTGGCAAAAAAGAATAAAGAAGTATTCCTTATCCCGAAAGATGATCTCGACATTTATCCTTATATGTATCTTGCTGATACAATGATAAGTGATACTTCAAGCGTGATAAATGAATTTCTTGCACTTGGAAAACATGGAATAATTTACGTGCTGCCTTATGAAAAGCTGAATCACAGCGATGGAATGCCTGTCCTCTCGATCGACCCGAAAGAATGGCTGGAAGGTGCTTTTCCGCATATGTTCAAACCGGATGACCTGCTTCCTGCTGTGGAATCTGCTTTGAATCCCACACCTGAAATGAAGAAAAAACTGGTAGATTACAGGAGCTATTTTTTTTCTGACCTAGATGGAAAATCTGCTGAAAGAGTGAAAATAAAAATCGATGAGATAATGAAGAGAAATGAGAAGTAGATGGTAGAAAGAGAAATAAAAAAAAAATATAAAGTACTTTTTGATGTCTATCATCTGTACCATCTACCTCAAATGGAACCGGTTGCAAGATTAATGCTAAAGAACCCACTCTTTGACATCTATTTTTCTACTTCCCACGAAACGAATTCTGAAGAGAAATTTCTGACAACTAAAATCTTTAAAAAAAATAGCTGGAACTACATTTTAGGTCAAAATGAGATAGAACGACAAAACCTGATCTATAGTATGAATTTCGATGTTTTTATATGTGGATGGAGTCGTTACCCTATCGAAAAATTTTGTAGTCTATCCACTTTATGCTGCATGATATATCATGGTATTGGAATAAAACCTACTTATTATCGAGACCATAATCAAAGGATTGATATCCGTTTTATTGAAGGATCATTTCGTGAAAAACAATTAAGGGAATATGGAATCCAGACAGATTTAGAGTTAGTTGGATTTGCCAAACTTGATCCTTTGTTCAATGGTGATATCGGTAAACAATCTGAGATATTGAAACAATTAAATTTAGATACTTCAAAAAAAACGATTTTATATGCACCTACGTTTTATCCAAGTAGCCTTGAAGTTTTTAAACTGAAATTACCAGAAATAACTAAAAAATATAACTTGATCATCAAACTCCATCATTATGTATATTTTAGGAGTAGGTTTGGTGGAGCAAATTTAAAAAAACAGCTAAAATTAGTTGAAAAAATCAAGAAGCGTTTTCCTTCAGTAAAAATAATTGATCCAGAAGATTATAATATTTTACAGTTATACCGTGCAGCAGATGTTTTATTGACAGAAGCTTCCTCAACAATTTATGAGATGATGACTTTACAAAAACACGTAATAATCTGTAACTTCTTTAAAAAGAAACTTTCTCATAAAATAAACAGGAAAAAAATTTTCAAAAGACGCATAGATCAAAATATGATGTCAGCTTTAACTGATTTTTGTTATCATATTAACTCACCTGAGGAACTATCCGAAGCTATAGATAAATGCTTTTACAAACCAGATCCGTTTATTGATATCCGAAAGAAATACATTGATGATATGCTTTATAAATTAGATGGAAAAGCATCGGAGCGTGTTGTGGATGCATTATTAAAACGCTTAAAAAAATAGTCTAATCTTAAAAAGGAGATATAAAAATGAGAATTGTTTATTCGTACTATGTATTGGACATCGTCCATAGAGGTCACTTGAAAATGATGGAAAATGCCAAAGCAATAGCTGGTAAAGATGGAAAATTAATAGTTGGAATTCTTACCGACGAAGCAGTGATGGAGAAAAAGCCAAAACCAATTCTTTCTTTTGATGAAAGGTTTGATTTAGCAAATGCACTCAAATATGTTGATTTAGTAGTTGCTCAAGAAACTTATTCCCCCCTGCCAAATGTGAAGAAAATAAAACCTGACATCCTGATGGAAAGTACAAGCCATGATGAAGAAGCCATTGAAGAAGCTCGAAAATTTATGGAAAAAATTGGCGGTGAAGTAATTATAATACCACATTTTCCATCTCAATCATCAGCTAATATAAAAAATCAAATAAAAAAATGAAATTAGTTTATTCTTATTTTGTGCTGGATATTGTCCATAAAGGTCTCTTAAATATGATGAAAAGCGCAAAAGCCATGGCTGGTAAAAGCGGAAAATTAATTGTAGGTATTTTAACCGATGAAGCAGTGATGGAGAAAAAACCAAAACCCTTACTTTCATTTGACGAAAGATTTGAACTTGCTTCCGCAATAATATATCCTGATATTGTTATTCCTCAAGATACTTACTCTCCTTTGCCAAACCTAAAAAAAATAAAACCTGATATCCTGATGGAAAGTACAAGCCATGATGAAAATGAGATTGAAAAAGCGAGAGAATTTATGGAAAGTATCGACGGAAAGGTTGTTGTGCTGCCTTACTTTCCTCCGGAATTACATACTGATCTCATAAATAAAGAAAATAAGAATATCATAAAACCGATTGAAGAATTTGCAAATCTACAAGACCTGAAATGGAAAGAAATAAC
>JAGLWO010000470.1 GCA_023133395.1 Candidatus Cloacimonadota bacterium
AAATGTATTCAAAGATTTGAACGATTTTGACAGGATAATGAAGATAGGATAAGTTATGGATAAATTTATTATTAATGGCGGGAAAAGACTTAAGGGTGAAGTTAATATTAGTGGAGCAAAAAATGCCACTTTACCTATTATGACTGCTACACTTCTGGCAAAAGGAAATTCTATTTTACATAATGTTCCTAGATTAATCGATATTAAGATGATGTCCCATTTACTTCGGGTTCTTGGTGCACGTGTAGATTTTCACGGGGATGTCCTGGAAATAGATACCACTTACGTCAACTACTATGAAGCACCCTATGAACTGGTGAGCAAAATGCGCGCTTCTATATACGTGATGGGACCTCTTCTTGCCCGTTTCGGACAGGCGAGAGTTTCCTTCCCTGGTGGTTGTGCAATCGGAACCCGTCCGGTCGATCTTCACTTGAAAGCAATGGAGGCTCTTGGAGCAAAGATAAACATTGAACACGGATACATAAAACCTGCCTGCAAAGAATTAATAGGAAATGAAATAAATTTTGATAAAGTAAGCGTAGGAGCAACCGCAAATGCTCTTATGACAGCTGTTCTGGCAAAAGGAGAAACGAATATCCATAATGCAGCACTCGAGCCGGAGATAGGAAGTTTGATCGACTTTCTAAATAAGATGGGAGCTCAAATCGAAGGTAAAGATACTACTCATCTGAAAATAACAGGAGTATCAAAACTCGAACCTGCTGAAATGGAGATGATCCCTGATAGAATCGAAACAGGAACCTTCCTTATTGCCGGAGCCATCACAAAAAGTGAGATCACTGTTTCCAATTGTATTCCCAAACACATCCAGGTTCTTATAGATAGAATGGAAGATGCCGGATATTTATTTGAAATAATTGGGGATTCCATTAAAATATACCCACCACAAATCATAAAACCTGTAGATATCGTTACGCAGCCCTATCCGAATTTCCCAACTGACCTTCAGGCTCAGTTCCTGGCTTTGATGACACTAGCAGACGGTCAATGCACAGTGGAAGACACTATTTTCCCGGACAGGTTCATGCATGTTGGAGAATTAAATAGGCTGGATGCCAATATTTTAATGGATAAGAACATGGCAATCATAAACGGTGTGAAATCTTTAAGCGGTGCTGAAATTATGGCCACTGACCTTAGAGCGAGTGCCACCCTGGTACTGGCAGGTCTGGCAGCACGGGGACAGACGACCATCTCCAGGATATACCACATTGACAGAGGCTACGAGCGAATAGAAGAAAAACTCCAGAAACTTGGAGCAAATATAAAAAGAGTTCGAGGATAACCTTCATATATGAAAATCGCTATTGCCATGAGTGGCGGTGTGGATAGCTCTGTTACTGCTGTAATTCTCCAGAAAAAAGGGCATGAAGTTGTTGGTCTCACGATGCGTCATTACAATTATGTTGACTATGGATTTTCTAAAGATGAAGGCATCGAAGCTGACATAAAAGACGCCAGAAAAGTGTGTAATAAACTCGGAATTCCTCACCATGTCATCGATACATCAAAAGATTTCAAAAAGATAATTGAAGAAAATTTTATTTCCGAATACACAAAAGGCAGAACTCCCAACCCCTGCACACTTTGCAATCCAACTATAAAATGGGGAAGCTTCCTTGATAAAGCATTGGAACTGGGAGTGGAAAAATTCGCTACCGGACATTATGTAGACCTTCGATATGAAAAAGGAACATACAATATTTACAAAGCTTCCGATTTTAACAAAGATCAATCCTATATGCTCTGGGCGCTAAATCAGAAACAACTATCAAAAACTCTATTCCCAATAGCAAATTATTCAAAATCCAAAGTACGAAAAATCGCCTTAGAAATGGAACTACCTGTTCACGAAAAAGACGAAAGCCAAGAAATTTGCTTCATCAAAGGTCACTATGAAGATTACTTGAAAAATCATCTTAAACTAAAAAGAGGAAAAATAGTCCTACATGATGGAAAGGAAATCGGAGAACATCGCGGACTTCCCCTTTATACAATAGGACAAAGAAAAGGACTAAACACTCCTTGGCGCTGTCCGTTGTATGTTCTGAAACTTGATGTGGAAAAGAATCAGGTTATTGTCACTGAAAATCCAGATGACCTGCTGAAAGATTCCTTCATTATAGAAAAAGTGAATTGGATATCTGGCTCTCAACCAGATAAAACAGATAACCTTACAGTACAGATACGTTACAACAGCCAACCTGTTGCTGTTCAAAGCATAACTTTAAAAAATAAAGATATTCTAGTAAAATTAAAATCACCAACTCGGGCAATTACTCCCGGTCAGTCAGCGGTTTTTTACTCAGAAAATCAACTTCTAGGTGGCGGGATAATAAAATGATTAAACCCCCTTTAGTTTCCGTCTATGCCGGATTAAAACCCCATCCTTCTCAGGGGGATTTATTAGAAAACGAAATCCGTCAAATCCGTGAACTGTAAAAGGGAAAAAATATGAAAAAAATTCACCTGATAGTAGGCGCCAGACCGAATTTCATGAAAATTGCACCTCTTTACAAAGAGTTTCAAAAATATCCCGATAAGTTCGATATTAAGTTGATCCACACAGGTCAGCATTATGACGAAAGAATGAGCAAATTCTTCTTTGATGACCTGCAAATGCCTGTTCCAGATGAATATCTGGAAGTTGGTTCTGGCACACACGGACAGCAAACCGCTAAAATAATGGAAAGATACGAAGAAGTTTTGCTGAACGATAAACCAGAACTGGTCATTGTTGCCGGTGATGTGAACAGTACTGCTGCTTGTGCTATTGATGCAGTTAAACTACATATTCCTGTGGGTCACCTTGAAGCTGGACTGCGCAGTTATAATCGTGCTATGCCTGAAGAGATTAATCGCATTCTCACAGATTCTATCTCTGATTACCTGCTCACTCCTTCTCCTGATGCAGACGAGAACCTCCTGGATGAAGGAATCGCAAAAAACAAAATCTACTTCGTAGGAAATATTATGATAGATTCCTTGATCCAGTATAAAGAGAAAGCTGAAAAATCCAGAATACTTGAAAAATACGATCTGTACCCCTCAGAATTCGTTTTGATAACTTTGCACCGTCCTTCCAATGTAGATAAAGAAAAAGGACTTCTTACAATTCTAAATGCTTTTGAAAAAATCTCAAAATCGATAAAACTGGTCTTCCCCATCCATCCCAGAACAAACAAGCAGATAAAAGTCTTTGGATTGGAAGAAAAGGTGAAAAAAATGAAAAATCTGCTTCTTACCCCACCGGTAGGTTATTATGATTTCCTTAAACTTCAGATGGAAGCCAGATTCATCCTCACAGATTCCGGTGGCATCCAAGAAGAATCAACTTTTTTCGGAGTGCCATGTTTAACATTACGACCTCAAACGGAAAGACCAATAACGATCACAGAAGGAACCAACAAACTGGTAAAACTGGAAACTGAAGATATAATAAAAGAAGCAAAGAATATCCTGAAGGGAAATATCCAAAAAGGAAAGATACCTAAATACTGGGATGGACATACTGCTGAAAGGATAGTAGAAATATTTAAAAATAATTGACAATTAATTAACATATAATTATATTATAATTATGAAAGATTTGAGATTTGTTTGGAATGAAACTAAAGCTAAAGAGAATCTCAGAAAGCATAAAATTTCTTTTGAGGAAGCCCAAACAGTCTTTACCGATTCTTATGCAAGAATAATTTATGACCCTGATCATTCCAAATCAGAGGAGAGGTTCATCCTCCTGGGATTAAGCTCTTCTTTAAGGATATTGGTTGTGTGCCATTGCTACAAAGAGGACGAAATGATTATAAGAATTATTTCAGCTCGTAAGGCAACCAAAAATGAAAGAAAAAAATACGGGAGTTTTTTATTATGAGAAAAGAATATGATTTTTCAAAGTCCCATAAGAATCCTTATGGGAAATATCTGAAAAAACAGGTAACCCTTAGATTGGGAATTGATGTAATAGAATATTTTAAGAGATTATCTGAAGAAACAGGAGTACCCTATCAGAACCTTATTAATCTCTATCTTCAAGATTGTGCCCATTCTCAAAAGAAATTGAAATTGAACTGGGCATCCTGAGAATTTTTTTTCTTGATTACTTTAACAAAAGAATTAAAAAATAGCTACGTGAAACATTGAAATTTATAACTGACTATATAAAATAAAAGGAGGTTATCATGCCAGTAAAAAAATTAAAGGATTTTTTGAATAGTCATAAGGTTAAATATATGACCATCAAACACTCAACAGCTTATACCACTCAGGAAATTGCAGCTTCTGCACACATCCCGGGAAAAGAAATGGCTAAGACAGTAATAATCAAAGTGGACGGTAAAATGGCAATGGCTGTTCTTCCTGCTTCAAATAAAATAGATTTTGCTCTTTTGAAGAAGAGTATTGGAGCAAAAGATATCCAACTTGCCAGCGAACAGGAATTTGAATATACATTTCCCCAGTGTGATGTCGGTGCTATGCCACCCTTTGGGAATCTTTATGATATGGAAGTGTATGTAGCAGAAAGTTTAACTGAAGATGAAGAAATTACTTTTAATGCAGGTTCTCATTCGGAATTAATGAAAGTAGCATACAAAGACTTTGAACGACTGGTTAATCCAAAGATAGTCAAATTCTCATTACAATAATTAAAGCAGACATTATAAATAGAACTAATCGTTTATTGTTTTGCTTTGTATTAAGAATTTGGTAACTAGCTTCAATAATATTTGAAAATTATAAAATTGGAAATAGAAATTCATAACTCGATATTACAACATCTAATAAAAAAAATTAAAAAGGCCCAATAAAGGAAGTTCAAATGAAAAAAATTATATTACTCATATTTCTGCTGATAACATCAATATTATGTGCAGAATATGTTGAAAAAGAGGAAGCAATAAAAATGCTTCAACAGGCAAAAGCAGAGGATTATCCGGAAAGTAATGAAATTTATATTTCCAATGAAATTGTTAATCTGGATGAATACTGCCTGGGATATAAGATTTCCGAATCTTATAAGAAAATTCTAACCGAAGGTGCTAAAAAAGACAACTCTGTGTTATTCTGGTATGATACCAATTATGGAGAAAAAGAAATACTATCAATTGAACTTATCAAGAAAAGCGGTGAAATAATTTCTTTTGATCCGGATGAGATTCTGCAGGAAAAAGATAATAGCTTTATGGGTTGGAGTAATATTTACTCTGAAACTTCTAAGATCCTGACTGCTGAAATTCCCAATATAGAAATTGGTGATATCGTTTATACTAAAGAAAAATATATTATTAAAAAAGTAATAATGGAAAACCATTTTTTTTCTGCTTTTAATATTGAACCTTGGTCGAAATATCTCAACGATTATTTGGAAATAACCATTCCCCAAAGCAAGAAATTATTCATCCATGAAATTAATAAAAAGGATTTTCCTTATGATTTTTCTCAAGAAGAAAAAAATGGAAATATCATCTATAGCTGGACCACGAAAAAGAATCCCAAGATAATTTACGAACCGAGTATGGAAATGTTCAATTTATTTGCATTTCATATAAAGATAACAACCGTGGAAAGCTGGAAAGAAATTTCCCGCTGGTATTATGATATTGTGAAGCCGCACATGGAAGTAAATGATGCCATTAGAGAAAAAGTTAAAGAGTTAACAAAAGATATTACATCACGCAAAGAGAAAGCAGCGAAATTGTTTTATTGGGCTGCACATAATGTTCGTTATCTCGGTGTGGATAAAGAAGAAAACAGACCCGGATTTGAACCGCATGATGTAACTTATACATTTGAAACCAGGGGTGGAGTTTGCCGCGATAAAGCAGCTTTATTAACTGCGATGTTGAGGGAAGCAGGAATTGGATCCGATGTCATTTTAATTTCTTCCGGTTCCAGATTAAATCCCCAAGCTCCGATGTTGTGGTTCAATCATGCTATTACAGTTTCTTATGATGAGGAAGGTAAACCGGAATTCATCTTTGACCCAACGGATGAAAATACAAAAGATTTCCTGCCCAAATATGAAGAAGATAACTCTTATTTAATTGCATCTGAAAAAGGTGATACCCTGCGAACCACCCCCATTTCCAATCCATTAAAAAATAACTCGACTGTAAATATCGATCTTAAAATCGATGAGCATTATAATGCGACCGGAACAATTGAGTATCTATTTTCCGGGTTTTCCGATACAGTGATCAGATCAAGACTATCAAGACTTAATAAATACGAGTTCAAAAAAACAGTTTCAAAGTTTGTGAGCAGCTTACATCCAAACACCAAATTGATCAGTTTTGACTATGTCGATCCTGCAAATAAAGAAGAGAACATGAAAATCACTGCTGATATTGAAATAGAAAACTACATTTCAGCATTCGCAAGCAGGATCTTCATTCCTTTTGAACCTTCCCGTTTGAATCTCAATACTTTCTATAACTATGTGATGAATCCTTTTGGATTAAGCGAAAGAAAATACGCTTTTAAACTTATGGGTGCTTTCAGTTTTGATATTAATTATGAGATCGAGTTTACGAAAAACCTTGAATCACCATCTGTGCCAGATTTGGAACTTCTCGATTTTGAAGGATTTAGGACTACATTTAAATCTGAACATAAAGGAAATAGCATGAAATTTAATTATCATTTTGAAAATAATAAAATTCATTTTAAACAGGAACAATTCCAGGGAATAAAACAGAAACTGGCAAATTTAACGAAATATGAAAACCTTTATATTATTGCCAATATTGGAGGAGATAATGATTAGAAAAATATTCACTTTGCTGCTGGTTGCTTTTGCATTTAATTTATTTGCCGATAGAATAGATGATATCATCAGGGATGTTCCCGGCATTGAAGAATATCCCGATGCTTCCGCTTTGAACGTGCTAACCGAGATCGATATGACAGTGGAAGAAGATTTCAGCTTTCAAAGACATATTTTCTATGTTAAGAAAATGCTGAATTATAAAGGCAAGAAACGCTACTCTGATGTGAAAATAAGTTATAATGCGGATTTTGAAGAAGTAGAATTGGGACACTGTTTTACCATCGATAAAGAAGGGAACAGGATTGAAATTCCTGAAAATCAAATTTATGATATGAATGATACGGAATCGATCTTGTCTCCTGATTATATTAATTTCCGTGAAAAGATCATCAATTTTCCGCAGATCGAACCGGGATATTTTGTGGTGGTAGATTATACTATTACCAATAAAAGATGTGAGCCTGTTAATGGCGTTGAACATTTAAAAGAGACCAATCCCTATCTGAATAAGATCTTCACGATAAAATTTCCCAAAAAAATCAAATTAAATTACCATTACGATAAAGATATTGTTAACTTCACTAAGAAAAAAGAAGGGAAATTTAATGTTTATTCGTGGAGTGTAAAAAACACAGATATCTATAAAGAGGAAAATAATTCTCCATCTCTTCTGGTTTCCGGTACTCCCATAGTTTTCAGTTTTTATAAGGACTGGCATGAGTTAGCTGCAGAGAAACTATCAAAACTAAAAAGTATTGAGACAGATATTTCCATTACTGAACTGGCAAAAACAATTATTGAGAATTGCGAGAATGATGAATCTAAAGTCTTGGCAGTTTACAAATATATGGCAGAAAATTTCAATGAAAAGAAATCATATACTTCTGAAATCGATTTCACACCAGAGCCACTGACTGAAGTTTTTGAGAAAAAATTCGGTTCGGAAAAAGAACTCACAGCTCTATTTATTGCATTATTAAAATCCGCCGGGATAAAAGATGTTTATCCTGCTGTGATTCTCTCAAATAATAACAGGTTCTCTGAAATACAAGAAAAATATGCTGTAGATAATTTCATGGATAGGATTTGTGTTTTCTGGAATAATGATCTTTTTTGCCCTGGAAACAGTTATATGCCTTTTGCCTTCACAGGAAACAATGAAGCAAACATTTTGGTTGGAAACGATAAATATGAACTTATAAAATATAAAACTGAAAATGCTGCCTGTGAAGAAAATACTTACAATTATCTGGTGAAAGATAATTCTGCAAAAATCGAAGTTGAATCCGAATATTCAGCTAATATGAATTTTCAAAAAAGACAAATGTTCCTGAATATGCCCGATGTTCAACGAAAGATCTGGTTTAATCAATTTCTTGGAGAAAAATCAGCAAAACTTACAGATGGTCCGAATTTTTTGAATTTTGATAAAATAGATGAAAATTTGAAAATGACCTATACCCTAGAATATAGCGATTTCGTGGTTGATCAGAAACCATATAAATATTTCAAACTATTATCACCGAATTTCTCTCTGGATGTTGCGCTCGATGAAAGAGACAATAATTATCAGATCTCCGATAAGATATTCATCCGGGAAAGCTTCATTATCGATATCAGCGCTCTATCCGGAGAATCTGATAAAACTGAACTTCTGAACAGTATAAAAAATAATATTCAAGAATTTGTGAGCAACGATAAAACTGCCTATTTCAAAATGGAATCCAAAATTGAAGACAGAAAAATAGTCGTTAATAGAGAGATCTATATCCCTGAATGTATTATTTCCAATAAGAAATATCCGGAATTCAAGCAGTTTATACTTTCAATCCAAAACCCGATAAATAATATGATCTTCCTGAAATGATAAAGACTGAATTTTTGTTCGAACTCATTGAAATAGGTAGAA
>JAGLWO010000471.1 GCA_023133395.1 Candidatus Cloacimonadota bacterium
TCCTCGGGGTTTTCATACAATCCGCAAATTTTTAGACTTCTCTGCATAATTGCTGCAAGAGTGGTTTTCCCTAATCCAACGTTACCTGCGATTGCAATTAATTTCGGATTCTTCTCTAAGTAATTTTCCAACCTGCTTTCTGCATCAATAGCTTTAAGTGTAGCTTCTGTTTCAGGGAGAGTTATCCACTTACTAATACCGGGAGTTGTAACTCTGAGTTCCAGGGTTTTTATCTCTTCAGCAATCCTTTTGACAGTTCTCTCTAAATATTCATTGAGAGGAGTATCCACATTAGCGTCTATAAGGAGTACAGGACTGGTTACATGCCGGTTTATAAACTGCTCATACAGTTCATTTAACTGTTGAAGATAACTTTTTGGAATTGTGGTTTCGCTTTCTCTTCCTCGTTCTTTTATTCTCTGAATTAATACTGGAACCTCTGCTTTTAAATATACAATAAGATCCGGTTCGGGAATCTTTTCAGTCATCAGGTTGTATGTTCTCTGATACGCCAGAAATTCCTCTTCTGTCATATTGCTAAGTATCTTCTGTGCCAGTCCGAAAATATGGTAATCCTCAGCCAGAGTTCTGTCTTCCAATATAATTCCCTTACATCCCTCGATCATTCTCTGGCGATCTAACCTGCCATTGAAAAATTCAATCTGAGCCATAAATGCATTCTCAGCTGGATTTTCATAAAAAGCATCAAGCACCTTAGGATTGAACTTTTCTTTAAAAGAATAAACTTTTTCTTCACCTGTTCTGTTTGGTATCATGGACAAAAGAATGTTGTTTAAGGGTTCTTTACTGGCAGCATCCACCAAAGTTGATTTCCCAACTCCAATATTTCCAACGATTCCTATCCTGAGATGTTCCATTTATTATTCCATAAAGTACAAAACCGAATTATTACGTATAATTTAAAAAAATGGTGTACTGTAAAATCTTTGTACTACCCTACAGATACATTCACTCTTTTTCCCGGGGTTTTTCGAAAAGACCAAATTCATCCAATTTTTTATAATATCTTTCAATAATAACATAAGAAAGCGGTATAGTAACTAGAAGTCCTAAACCTGCCAGAGCAGCACCAAGAACATTATACAGAAAGATTCTAACAACCAGGAAGAATTGCTGCCAGCGGGTTTCAGCACTCGCTTTATAACAAAGGACAATAGCTTTAAAGGCATTAACACGCTTTCTTATAATCAAAATCACTGAAGGAAAAACTATTGTTATCCAATACAGAACAAGCACCAATCTAACCAGATGCAGGATCGGGTCAATTGTGATTCCCAATTTGTAACCTGTACAAAGAACCTTTAATAAAGCAAAATACAGAATATTAACCAGTGTTAGAAGAAAATATTGAGGATAGTATCTCAATCCCCGAAAATACTGACTAATTGTAAAATGATTTTTTAAAAAATCTTCTTCAAGTGCAAAGGGAATCAATACAAAAGGAATAAAAATCAGTAACATCAAGTTTGTGAAAAGATATTGTTCTATTTTAAAAATTTCAGCAAGATTCTTACTAAATGAAATACCTAATCCTATCAATAGAAATGCTGTTAGAATAATAAAAATCGAGAAAGGATAAAATTTGGATTTTACTTTATTGAACTGGTCCCAGGCTTCCTTATAATTTTGTTTTGCTGATAGTGGTCCAGAAAGAGCACCGGTGGGTTCTCCACATTTATCACAAAATATCTGGTGTTCAGTCAATTTGTTATTACAATCTCTTTCAACCGTTCGTCCTTTTTTTGTCTTTTCCTTAATTTTACCTTTGCATTTCATTATATTCCTTCTAAAATTCAAAATACTGCGAGATTAAATTCAAAAAATCACTATTTTTGTCAATTATTAAAGTTCTTTACAAGATTATTACCGAAAATTATTTGAAGTCGCTATAATTCGGCTTTGTTTGGAGGGTAAAATGTATAAATTAAATGTTACTTCACAATTTTCTTCCGCTCATAAATTGGAAGGATATGATGGACCCTGTAAAAATCTTCATGGACACAACTGGAAAGTGAGAGTTGGAATTCTTTGCGAAAAAACTGATAAAACGGGAATGACAATAGATTTTAAAATTGCTAAAAAACACCTGGATGAAATCATTGATACATTTGATCATAACTACCTGAATGATCTCCCGTGCTTTAAAAACGAAAACCCAACCTCTGAAAATATAGCTAAATTCATATTCACTAAATTAAATAAAAAAATCGGTAATAAT
>JAGLWO010000472.1 GCA_023133395.1 Candidatus Cloacimonadota bacterium
CTGAACTTGCAGCAAACCAAAAGAGAAATGTTCGAGTACATTATCGAAGACGGACAGAGTGTAATCAAAAATATGGATACAGAACGATTAAGAGAACTTCTGGAATATAAATAGGTTCTCATTACAATGATTTGATGAAATACTATTATTCAATTAAAGAAGATGTAATTATTGAAACAAAAATCAAACGTTCAAAATTCATAGTACATCTGCATTATGCGGAATCAGTAAAAGACGCAAAGGAATATATCTCCAAAATTTCTACAGAACATAAAACTGCAACTCACAATTGCTGGGCTTATATTGTAGGTGATAGAGGTGAAACTTTCCACAGCTCTAATGCAGGAGAACCTCCCGGTACTGCAGGTAAACCTATCCTGAATACATTGAAGAATCATAATATGACTAACATTGTCGCTATCGTTACTCGTTATTTTGGTGGAGTGAAACTGGGAATACGGGGGCTTATAGATGCATATTCTGAATGTATTGAAAATGCAGTGAAAAAAGTTTTTCTTAAGAAGCTGGTAAAAACTTCTGAATTTAACGTTATCACAACTTACGATTTTGGGGAAATATTAAAGCACAAATTAAAAAATATGGGAGCAACTATCTCAGATATCGAATACTCAGATAAAGTCAAATTGAAAATTATAATTGAAGATCATAAAAAAGCAAAATTGGTTCTATTTTTAAAAGAGATGGCCAACTTAGGGAAGATAAAGCTGGCAAATAAAGGATAAATCCATGAAAATTTGTAGACAAAATGATAATAAGGGTTTTTTCTTATATATTGATATTTTAGGGTTTAGTAAATTTGTAGAAGAAAATGACCCACAAATAATTCTATATACAATCAAATCAGCTTTAAATTACGTTAAATATTGGAGTAAAGCAAACCGCTGTTTCGAAGTTATTTATTTTTCTGATAGTTTTATTTTTTATCAGAGTAAACCAAATTATATAGATACGGCTTTTATGGATATTGTAGGAATTGCTCAATATATTTTCATTTTTCTTTTATCTAACGAAATACCTGTAAGAGGAGTAATTTCATTTGGAGAATTTTATGTTGATATTTCAGAAAAACATAATCAAAAGATATACTTTGGGAAAGCTCTAGTTGAAGCTCATAAAGCTGAAAAACGAGAAAATTGGATTGGAATTACTTTGGAAAAATCCGCATATGAACAAATTCCCGTAAATACCATATCCTCTTTTATTGAAGGGTCTTTGATTTATAGTAATAAAGATCATTTATTATTGAATCCATTTTCCCACATTATTTCTGCAAACTGGCATGAACCAGAAATCTGTGAGGAATTAATAAACGAAATTAAATGCTTGAAATTTGTTTATAAGAAAGTAGTTGAATTCAAAAATAAAGGAGATTTTACTAGCAGAATAGCATCAAAATATTTTAATACATTATTTTTTTTTGAAAATACTATAAATGAATATTGTTTTGAACAAGCTTTGAAATTTGATATCAAAGACCATTAAAACTAATTTTTAAACTCCTTTCTTATCTTTTCCCCAGATTAATTTATGCATTTGTAACTGCATCCGAACCTGCAATTTATCATTAGTAATCCATTTGGCTAATTTTTTGGGTTCAAGCTTTTCTAATACCGGAGAGAAGAGAACTATATTTTTTTCTAAATTCCATTTATTGATAAATTCTTTTGCCCAATCGTAGTCCTGTCTATCTAAAATAACAAATTTTATTTCATCATTTTGCTGGTTTATGAAGTTTAGGTTTTCTTTCAAAAAGCTGTTTTCAAAGCCACTTCCGGGACATTTTATATCTACGATTTTGGTTACATACTTCGGAACTTTTTTTAAGTTTATAGTGCCATTAGTTTCGAGTAAAATTATATAATTGTTATTGTGTAAGATGGAAAATAATTCATATATTTCTGATTGAATCAAAGGTTCACCGCCGGTTATCTCTACGAGTTTTATAGGTTTATATTGTTGGATTTCTTTTAGGATATCTTTAGGGGATTTTTTAAATTTTGTTTCGTAACTATATGTTGTATCGCAGTATTTACAACGCAAATTGCATCC
>JAGLWO010000473.1 GCA_023133395.1 Candidatus Cloacimonadota bacterium
CTTGCTTTGCCAATTCCGTGGAATTTACCAATCTGTAGATTTTCCAAAACCTTTTCAGCTTTATCCGGAGTAATTACTATAAGTCCGTCAGGTTTGTCCATCTCGGAAGCTATCTTTGCCAGGAATTTATTATAGGAAACTCCTGCTGATGCAGTTAGTTTTGTTTGTTCATAGATTTTTTGTTTTATTTCTTTTGCTATCTGGGTTGCTGAAGGGATATTTTTTTTATTTTCTGTTACATCCAAGTATGCTTCATCTATTGAAACAGGTTCAACTAAATCGGTATATTCGTAGAAAATCTGACGAATTTGGAGTGAAACTTCAGTATAAACCTGGTAACGTCCACCTACGAATATTGCATGCGGGCATAGACGGTATGCTTCAAAAGCCGGCATAGCAGAATGAATGCCGTATTTTCGAGCTTCATAAGAACAGGTGGAGACTACTCCGCGGCTGTTGGGTGGTCCACCCACTATCAATGGTTTTCCTTTATATTCCGGGTTATCTCTGATTTCTACTGCTGCAAAAAAGGCATCCATATCAATATGAATGATCTTTTTTATATTTTCCATTTCTATCTCGCATGTACAACTGGAATATGATGCCAGTTCGTTGTATATCCGGGAGTGAGAATTTCCCGTTTCATTTGCCATGGTTGCTCAGTTCCGACAGCGGCGTAAGTCAGTTTATTAGAGCCCATTTTTCCGTTTATTTCATCCATACAATCCATAATTACTTTGCGGTGGTCGTCAAGATATGTTGGTTCGAAGATATCAAGTGGAGCTTTACTCTGATGGATAATGTCGCAAATCATTACGCCCACTTTTTTGTAGTTGTAACCGGAACGATAAATTCTTTTTAAAACATTGTGAGCTGCTTTAAGAAAATCAGGAGTATAAGCTGAGGGGACAGACAGGCGAGAGTTGGCATAGTTTGCGTACTGAGGGTCGTTCTTAAAACGGTTTGTGGTAAGGAAAACCATGATCTGTGATGCGACTTGATGCTCTTCTCTGAGTTTTTCGACAGCTCTCACACAATAAGATGCCGTTGCTTCTTTCAGATGCTGGAGTTCAGTAACTGGTGTTCCGAAAGATTTGGAACAAACGATTTCCTTTTTGGGATCTATATCAGTCTCCAGGTCGATGCAGGATATTCCGCGCAGTTCTTTCGCAGTTCGCAGACCGACAATGGTCATCTTTTTCTGGACCCATTTATCAGGAGTTCTGGAGAGTTGAAGAGCATTTTCAATGCCGTTGCGCCGCAGCATTTTGGCATATTGCCGTCCCACACCCCAGATGTGTTCCACATCGATCCATTCCAATATTTTTTCTGTGTCAGGATGACCGCTGATATCGAATACTCCACCCGTATATTTGTGTTTTTTGGCAAAGCGATTGGCAACTTTCGCCAGTGTTTTGGTGGGACCTATCCCGATAGAAACTGGCAGTCCCGTCCATTTCCACACTGTATCTTTTATTTTCCTGCCGTAATCTTTAAAATTCAAATATTCAAAGCCGGAAAGTGAGAGGAATGCCTCATCGATGGAGTAGATTTCGATATCAGGTGTGAATTGGGAAAGCGTTTTCATTACTCTTGCCGACATATCACCATACAAAGTGTAATTTGATGAAAACATCTTTATATCATATTTTTTTATCTGGTCTTTGATTTTGAAACCTGGAGTTCCCCGGTAAATGCCGAGTTGTTTCAATTCATTCGAAAGAGCCACGATGATTCCGTCATTGTTGGAAAGTATCCCGATAGGTTTACAGATAAGTTCAGGATTGAATACACGTTCACAGGCAGCATAGAAATTATTGCAGTCAATCAGGGCAAAAGTTTCTTTTTTCATTTGTTTGGGTTCTACTTCATTTTATGAATAGCATAAGTTACGACGCCCCAAATTTGGAAGTTCATATCTTCGGTGATCTCGATAGGTTCAAATTCGGGATTATCAGGAACAAGATACCATTTTCCTTTTTCAGAATAAAGTCGTTTAACGGTCAATTCTCCATCTACAATTGCGATAACGACTTTTTTGTGAATGGGCTCAGCAGCCCTATCAACGATTAGAATATCCCCGGGATTTATCCCTGCATCTACCATAGAATATCCTTCCACTTTCACGAAATAGGTTGCGGTGGGATGATCAATGAGGAATTCGTTCAGATCGAGAGTTTCTTCAATGTAATCCTGGGCAGGAGAGGGAAACCCGGCAGGCACATTATTTCCAAGTAAAGGCTG
>JAGLWO010000474.1 GCA_023133395.1 Candidatus Cloacimonadota bacterium
TTCTTTTTGGATTGATAGTCGATCACATCTGGAAAGTTTCAGGGGAAGATATGAACCTGATAACCGGTGGAATGAAGATGCTTCCAATGTGGTTAAAAACGTTCTCAGCAATCCTTCTTTCCGGTTTAATGATTCGAGGAATTGCTAAAAATCTATTAAATAAGTTTATAAAGAAAAATAAGGAGATAATCGATATGAAAGGAAATTACAAAGTTCCGGATATGACCTGTCAGCATTGTGTTAATACGATTGAGAATGCTCTTAAAACTATACAGGGAATAGAAAAAATTAATATTTCTTTGAAAGAAAAATTAGTTCATATCGATGGTGAATATGATGAAAAAAGTGTGATAGCTGCAATTCAAAAAGCAGGTTATTCAATAGAAAAAAAGGAAGAATTATAAATAAATAAGCTCACAGATAACATGGATAAAAAAAGAATTTTGAATTGTCAGTGATCATCTGTGTAAGTCTGCCTGCCCCGTTTGCTAACTGGGGTGGCAAAAAAGGAAGAATTATGAAAATCAGAAATTACAAAGAACTCGAAATAGCACAAACTCCACACGGAATTAATGCCTATAAACTCTATGACAAAGATCATGCTCTGATCATGCATTTACATTTGAAAGCCGGTGAGAGTTTGAAACCGCATATCACTCCGGTTGATGTTACTTTTTATGTTTTGGAAGGAAGTCCTACTATTATGGTTGGTGAAGAAAAAGTTCAGGTAAAGAAGGATGATATCATCGAAAGCCCAAAAGACATTGTTCATTGCATTTATAATGAAACAGATAAAGATGTGCGTGTGCTTGTGATGAAACTTCCCAAACCAACAGCAAAAACTATAATGGTGTAGCGAAATTAGCTCACGGATAACACAGATAAAAAAAGAATTTGGAATTGTCAGTGATCGTCAGTGTAAGTCTGTGGCAAAAAGAGGATAAATAATGAAACGACAAATTATTGAAATAAACGAAGAAAAATGCAATGGGTGTGGATTATGTATTCCTAACTGTCCGGAAGGAGCATTGCAGATAATCGATGGTAAAGCACGACTGATCAGCGATCTTTTTTGCGACGGATTGGGTGCCTGCATAGGAGAATGCCCGGAAGGTGCGATTACTACTATCGAGCGGGAAGCGGAA
>JAGLWO010000475.1 GCA_023133395.1 Candidatus Cloacimonadota bacterium
TTAGCTGATGATCTTGCTCTGGCGATTAAAGCAACCAGTATACGTGTACAGGCCCCCATTCCGGGAAGAGGTTTGGTTGGGATTGAAATACCAAATATAAATCGAGATACTATCTATCTGAAGGATATTTTACTTTCTGACGAAATGAAGGCTATGAAAAGTAAGTTAGCTTTTGGTCTTGGAAAAGATATCGCAGGTAAACCTGTTGTGGCGGATCTGGCAACAATGCCGCATCTTCTCATTGCAGGGGCAACCGGTTCAGGAAAGAGTGTTTGTATTAATATGATAATAAATAGTTTACTTTTTAGAACTACTCCTGATGAAGTAAGATTTATTCTTATCGATCCTAAGCGTATAGAACTTACAGGTTACGAAGGAATTCCACATTTAATTCAAAGTGTTGTAACAAACAACGAAGATGCGCTGGCAGTACTGAATTGGGGAATTGCAGAGATGGAGAAAAGATATGAACTTCTTCAAAAATACAAAGTAAAAAACCTAAAAGCATATAACGAAAAAATAATAAAACTTAGGGAAAAAGATGAAACAATCGAAGATACTGCTTTACCTCATATTGTGATTATCGTTGATGAATTAGCTGACTTGATGATGACAGTTGGAAGAGAAGTGGAACGACCTGTTACGCGACTGGCTCAAATGGCACGCGCAATAGGTATTCATCTTATCTTGGCAACCCAACGTCCCTCGATTAAAGTATTAACAGGTATAATTAAAGCAAATTTCCCATCGCGAGTTGCTTTTAAAGTTTCAACAAAAATTGATTCCCGTGTTATTATTGATGTAAATGGCGCTGAAAAACTTCTGGGTTTAGGCGATAGCCTTTTCCTGGCTCCAGGGAAAGGTGACCCCGAAAGGATTCATACTGCCTTTGTTTTACCAAGAGAGATTCATGATATTGTCGAATTCTTGAAAACTCAACCAAAACCTGAGCAGGAAATCACTATTATTTCTGACGAAGAAACAAGCTTAGAGGAATTCGATTATGACGATGAACTCTTTCCGGAAGCTGCAGTTGCAGTTGTAACTGCAGGGACTGCATCAGTTTCTATGCTGCAAAGGCACTTTAAAATCGGTTATGCCAGAGCAGGTAGACTTATCGATTTAATGGAACAGGCAGGAATTGTGGGACCGCACGTTGGCAGCAAATCCCGGGAAGTTCTGGCTACAGAAGAGGACCTGAAAATATATGGATTCTTACCTGAGTA
>JAGLWO010000476.1 GCA_023133395.1 Candidatus Cloacimonadota bacterium
TAATAGGTGGTGGTCATCTTGCTCTACAACTTCACGAATCTGTAGGTCATGCTACTGAAGCTGACAGAATTTTCGGTAAAGAAATTTCTTATGCAGGAAAAACATTTATCAAGCCTGCCATGCTGGGTAACTTCAAATACGGGTCAAAAATTGTGAATATTTACAGCGACAGCAAAAATGAAGGTGGAATGGGATTCCACTTTGTAGACGACGAAGGAACTCCCGGTGCAACTGTAGATATTGTGAAGAATGGTATCCTGATGGATCAACAAACTTCGCAGGAAACAGCTGCACTGCTGGGTGTGCAACCAAGCTCAAATATGATGGCATCTTTTGCAGATGATATCCCGCTTATCCGCATGACCAACTTCTGTCTAGCTCCCGCAAAAGGCACTTTAGACGAACTGATAAAATCTACTGAACATGGCTACTACATCGATTTCACAAAAACTTGGAGCATTGATGACAATCGCAATAATTTCCAGTTCACAACAGAGATAGGATGGAAAATCGAGAACGGAGAGCTTAAAGGAATTGTAAAAGAACCCACCTACTACGGAATTACACCCGAATTCTGGGCAGCTTGCGATGCCATTTGTGGACCCAAAGAATGGGAATTCCATGGCACATTCCACTGCGGAAAAGGCGAACCCGGACAAAGTATGCATCTCTCACACGGAGTTGCTCCTGCCAGGTTCAAGAATATAGTGTGTAATGTGAAAGCATGATAACCTCTACTCGTTCCATAGCTCCTGCTATGGAACGTAACGATTTGTAGCTCCAGCTACTTAAGAAACAGTAACGTCACACAGCAAGAGCTTTGTGACGAGAAAGGATAAATATGAAACGAGGAGAATACTAAAGGAGAGAAAAAAATGGAAAAATATTTAACAATATCTCAAATAATCTTATACGCATCTTCTGCAGTAGTGTTACTATCAGGAATTGCTACTGCAATTCTCTCTAACAAGATACAAACTAAAAATAAAGCTGATCAGAATAATCTTAAAATACAACTTACTACTACTAAAAGTGAATTATCGGAAAATAAAAAAGCTTTAGAAAAAGCAATGACTACTCAACAGAAACTTAAAGATAAACTGCACTCTGAAATAGGGATTTTAAAGAATTTTGCTTTAAGAACAATTTATGAATTTATAATAGATAGTGATAGAATTGAAAAAAAAGGAGGAATTCTTGGACTATCTGTTACAGCAGGATTAAGAGGAAATTCAGCAAATGACAAAATTTTTGAGTTGAAAAATAAAGATGCTTATTCTGAAATCGAATACAAAAAAAATAAAGTCATTCTATCGATAACTTTTGAATCGAATCATCTTGATTATTTGCAAAATAAAAAAATAACATATTTATCTCAATTTGATGAAATTCTATTACCTCATCAATCAATATTAAATGATTTTGTTAAAATACAAAATTATGAAAAGTGTATCTTAACTTGCTCAATAATAATAAATGAAAAAATATTTAAAGTCATAAAGAGTCATTTCAAACTTAATCCTTCAGACAATTTAATATTTGTTAGTGAAAAAAATGGTCTCTTTAGAAATTTAGATTCATTAAGTGAAATTGAATAATAAAATACAAAGATCTCATAATGCAATATTGAAAATTCGACTCGCAGGTTCAATCTTGTAGATTGAACCAAAATTTAGGACGCATCAGAATAATACGTCCTGCTTGGATTTTAATTTCAGCATTTCCAAAATCTACAGGAGGAAAACAGTGAAACTAAAAAGAGCACAATTTGTTAAGAAGTTCCGGCTTATATTTATGCTTTTTCTAATTATTGCATTTTCGGGATGCGTGCACAAGCCCTATTATCATCCTGGATACATGGGTTCGCAACCTGCCGCTATCCTGAATAGCCCCACCGGAGGAAGCACCAATTATCTGGGTGGTACAATCAACTTTGAAAGTGCATTTAACAAAGATGAAGAGAATGTGCTGGCAAAATTATCGTTCCAACGAAATCACACCTATAAATTTGGTTCTTTTTCCTATCATGCAAATATATTTGGTGGATATCATTCGATTGAAGCTGTTGAAGAAATGGCTGGCGAGAATTTGAGCTATTATGGTTTTGCACCACAGTTATCGAGTTCTCTATTTTTTCCTGTAAAAAAATCAAGACTCGGGCTTTATGGATATACAGGATTTTTCTGGGAATTTGGGGAATATGACGACTGGATGGATGAAGCAGAAGAGGCAGGACTGATCTGGAAAGAGCTTGAAGAATTTAATGGTAAAAAAATTTTCGGTGGCGGAGGACTTTTATATGAAAATATCATTCATGAAAAATCCATGCTATCTTTCAAATTAGGAATCGGACTACCAGGGATGTTTCATGGAATGATCAATTATCAGAAAGGGAACAATATATTTAATGTTGGCACTAACACACTCTTTAACAGTTCATCCTTTTCCTTGAGTTATATGAGAGCCTGGTGATAATTGTTTGATAAAATGAAGAAGTTAAGATTTATAAATTTAGCAGGTTCAATCCGACAGCTGCTGGATTGAACCGTAACATCTCGGGACGCATCAGAATGATACGTCCTGTTAGGCTAAATGCAAGAAAGGAGAATATATGAAAAAAGAAGAAAAAGGTAGATTATTAGCAGGCTTGATATTAATAATCTTAGGTTTATCGATTTCAGGAATAAAATTCTACTTTGGATTTCATCAGAATTCTTTTATGCTGCTGCTTGGTGGATTATTTATTGCAGCTTATTTCTACAAAGATGCATATGGATTTTTAATTCCCGGTTGCATTTTAGCAGGTCTCGGGTTAGGAAGTTTCGGTCATGGCTTTTTCTGGAATTTTCCACATTTTAGCACATTAGGTCTGGGTATTGGATTTATTGGAATCTTTGTGATCGACCTTCTTAACAAAGGCAAAACTCATTGGTGGCCCCTGATCCCCGGTGGTATTTTATTCTTTACAGGCTTATCATACAGACCCTTTAGCATCTGGCGATTCTTTCATATCGGATGGCCTATAGCTCTAATAATCATAGGATTGTGGATCATCGCTAAATCAATGGGTTTGTTTAAATCAGAGGAGAAAAAGAATGACAAACAATAACGAGAATCTCACAAACTTTAAAGATCAGAAGAGAAGAGAAGCTGAACGATTGGACAGCATTGGTTGGGGATTATTCCTGGTCATGCTGGGTGCAATCTTCCTTTTTCCTGATAAAATCGTTCCTGAAGGTTCTTTTCTTTTAGGAGTCGGGATTAT
>JAGLWO010000477.1 GCA_023133395.1 Candidatus Cloacimonadota bacterium
TAAATTATAGATAATTTAAATAAAAAATATAATCAACTAATGTGGAAACAGTTAAACATAAAACAAATCATCAAAGAGGAGATTAAATTGAAAAAACAGTTTAGAATTATTTTTATTGTTATAGGGATGATTTTAATTCCCCTGATCACAAACGCTCAGGTTACACCAATTTCAGATGATTTTTTCCCGGAAACAACAGCTAACCCATTTTGGAGTTTATATGATCCGGTAGGTGATGCAGATTTATTATTAACAGGGACTAATGCAAAACTTTCCGTTCCATTTGGGGTTGAACATGATTTGTGGACAAGCAACAGTGATGCACCCAGACTCTTGCAAACAGCTCCTGATTCTAATTTTACAATTGAAGTAAAATTCGAATCAACACCAATAACATCATTTCAATTGCAGGGAATTATAGTTCAAGAAACCAATGATAAGTTCATTAGATTCGGTACGTACTCGAATGGTTCACCAATATTATTTTGTGCGGTCATAGATGGAACAACTTTAATTCAACTACCTCCTGTTCCGATTATATTAATATCTCAACATTTTCTTAAAGTAGATAGAACCGGTGACATATGGACATACAGTTATTCCGATGATGGAGAGAGCTGGAGTGTTGCGGCTACATTTACACAAGCTTTCACAGTTACCGAGGTTGGATTTTATGCCGGTAATTCCGGTGGAAATCCCGCCTTTACTGCAAACGCAGATTACTTTATGAACCACGCTGACCCTATAATTGATGACGATTCTCAACCTCCTTCTCCCCCGGTAATTGATATCTGGTACGGCAGCACTCAAAATTTTGGACAACTAGGCAATCCTCAAACCTGGGTTAATATTCTCGGACGTGTTACGGATGACATAAGTGTTAGTAGTCTTACTTACACATTAAACGGTGGCACTTCAACTCCTTTGGTAATCGGTCCGAACGGAACCCGTCTTATTGGATACGGTGATTTTATTATTGAGATAGATCGAAGTACACTTTTAAATGGGGTTAACACTGTTGCAATAACAGCAATGGACGGGGAAGCAATAACAACAATCGATACAGTTATGGTGAATTATACAGCGGGTAACATTTGGCCTACACCTTACACCGCAGATTGGAGTTCGATCTCAAGTATCGAAGATATTGATCAAGTTGCAGAAGTTGTCGATGGTCTATGGGAATTAGTAACAGGTGGAATTAAAACTGTGGAAACAGGTTATGACAGACTGCTTCTTGTCGGTGATCAAACATGGGTAACAAATTATGAAGTTGAAGTTCCCATTACGATACACTCAAATCAAGGTGATGCAGGAATCGGGTTTGCCTTTGGTTGGGACGGGCATACAGGCTCAACGTCCCCAAGAACTGGATGGCCATTACAGTCAATTGGTTGGGTGAGATATCAAGGTGGATCGCCACAGCTTCGCATTTTAACTTACACTACAGGTATCCAAGCTTCTCAAGTAATAACAATTACAAACGGAGTTACTTATAGATTAAAAGCAAGATCCGAAGCAATCGGCAGTGGACAAAGCAGGTTTTATGTTAAAATTTGGGAAGATGGTACCGCTGAACCCGAAACATGGATGATACAAGCCGACATCGCAACGCGCGACGGATCGGTTTTGATGATCACACACAAAGCAGATGTTACATGGGGTAATATGACGATTACACCTTTAGCATCAAATTTATCTCCTCAATTTACAAGCACTCCTGTTACCTCTGCTGAAATCGAGCATATCTACACTTATAATATTACTGCATCCGATCCTAACGCAGGAGATATTCTTTCAATATCTGCGACTACCTTACCGGATTGGTTAACATTAACAGATAACGGAGACAAAACAGCTACACTGACCGGTTTACCAACAGTACCAGATGTCGGTATTAATGAAGTTGAACTTCTTGTTGAAGATCAAGAATTATTGAATGACACACAAATATTTAACATTATTGTTGCCTCTGCCGGACAAACTTTTCCAATATCTGATAATTTTTGTGATGGCACTACATTAAATACCGAAATCTGGGAATTCTATGACCCGGTTGAAGACTGTTCAGTAATTTTGAATAATGGAAATGCAGAAATATCTATTCCTGGCGGAACCGGTTCACACGACCTTCATACAAATCTTGCCCCCAGATTATTACAAAATATCCCGGATGAAGATTTTGCAGTTCAAATAGAATTTGATTCAGCTCCTGCCGTACAATTTCAGATGCAGGGTTTTGTCGTTCAAACAAGTACCGGGGCCAGATTAAGATTTGAGACATACTTTGGTTCAGAACCATATTTTTATGTTAATACATATGGAGTATCCGTAACAGGGCTTCCCATAAATCAAGCGATTGGCGGAGCAATACCCCAGTACCTTAAACTCGATAGAACCGGTAATGAATGGACATTCGATTATTCCTATGATGGAACATTATGGGATAATGTCTCTACTTATACACTGGATGTACCCGTTGAAAAAATTGGTTTTTATGGAGCTAACCACGATCCGAATCCTGCATTTACAGCCATTGTTAATTATTTCTGGAATTTAGACCAATCATTTCCTGGATGTATCACCTTGTTAGCTCCAAACGGAGGTGAGACTTATACTGTTGGAGATTCTCTATCAGTTTCATGGACAAGCCAGGATATTACAAACGTTAAAATCGAATTGTCCACAAACGGAGGAACATCCTGGACTGAATTAATTGCGAGTACCAACGCATCTACAGGTACATATAGTACGATTGTCCCAAACTCCCCTTCATCAGCTTGTAAGATCAAGGTAACTGATACCGGGGATGCTTCTTGTGAGGACGTAAGTGATAATGTATTTACTATTATAGCGGGTTCTCCTGTAAATGTCAGTATTGAGATCATTGACGGTGGAAGCAGTATAAAAATTTCATGGGACAATGAAGGATACGAATATAAAATATACAGTTGCGATGATCCATACGGTACTTTTGATTCGCTTGAGACCACCGTTACAAATACCGGTCAGGTGATTCTACCGGCACCTGCTGAAGCAAAGAAATTTTATCGTGTGACAGCAGAATAAGGGAACCCAGAGCTACACCGAAACCAAAAAGATGATACTTCTGAAATAATAAAAAATCGTCGTAGGGATAGCTCCTGCCTGCCAAGCCGAAGTTATACGAAGGTTGGAGCTGTCCGAAAAGATTCAAAATGAAGCAGAAGCTTCAGATATTATTTCCTTCCTATCCGACAGCTACCGGATTCCGACCATCCGCAAGTTCAGAGTTCCGTCAAAGCCGGACACGGTGTATTCTGAACCAAGACATTTAGGTTCATCCGGCTTATGCTGGATAGAACCAACAGCCTGACGCTCCGAGCCTTCGGAGCGTTTTTTATATAAGCAAGCTTGAAACACATAAAATGTTTGACACATAAAAGCAGGCATCCTTTTTTCGGAGATGTAGATAAAGAAGTGTAGAATATTGAAATTTTAAACACTTCTGAATTCTTAATATGTCCTGCACTTCTTTATATTGTTGATTTTTAACTATTCAAAAAAGGAAGGTTTTATGAAGACTATTTATTTTGTTTTAGTTTTTCTTATTCTATCAACCTTTTTATTCTCAACTATCATCAACGTTCCAGGTGACCAACCCACAATACAACTCGGTATTAATGCTGCAACAAACACAGACAGTGTGCTTGTACAGCCCGGAACTTATGTGGAGAACATTAACTTTAGTGGAAAACTCATCACAGTTGGTTCTCTATATTTAACAACCCAGGATACGACTTATATTTCTTCAACCATTATTGATGGAAACAATTATAGTACTGTTGTAGGCTTTTATAATGGTGAGAATTCAACTGCAGTTTTATGTGGTTTCACTATTACAAATGGTAATGCATCAGGATCTTATCCGGGTGATAGTGGCGGTGGGATTTCCTGTTATTATTCCAGTCCGAGTCTACAGAATTTATCAATATCAGGTAATTCTGCTGATGTTAGAGGTGGTGGGATTTCCTGTAATGAATCCAGTCCAATTTTGGAGAATGTAACAATATCAGGTAATACTGTTTCATATACTTCTGGATGTGGTGGTGGGATTAACTGTTACGAAAATTCCAATCCAAGTTTATCAAATGTGACAATATCAGGTAATTCTGCTGATTATGGAGGTGGGATTTACTGTGATAGTTCCAGTCCGAGTTTAGTGAATGTAACAATATCAGATAATTCTGCTTATTATGGTGCTGGGATTTTCTGCTGGTATAATTCCAATCCGAGTCTAGAGAATGTAACAATATCGGTTTATGCTTCAGATGATCCATACACCGGATTTGTAGAAGATACCTCCGGTTCATTTGTTGGAGAAAGCTGGAGCACTTCAATAATGGAAGTGAAGAAATTCTATTATGTAACAGCAAGCACAGAAACGATCAGATCTAAGAATTCTCATTTACATGATGTTTATCACTATGATAGAAAATCGAAAGGATACGATTCGGATAAATTCAAAAATAGAAAGAGAAAATAAGAAATTGATATGTGAACAAGCCAAATCAGGAGGAAATTATGTTGAGTCTTATTAAATCCCGACTGACGGGAAAAACTTTATTTTTTATCTTTATTCTTTTATCTTCTTTTCTGTATGCCACCATTATTAATGTACCAGGTGACCAGCCAACAATTCAGGAAGGTATTAATGTTTCAGTTGATGGTGATACAGTACTTGTACAACCAGATACTTACTTTGAAAATATTAATTACAATGGAAAAAACATAACTGTCGCTTCATTATTTCTTACGACTCAAGATACAACTTATATATCTCAAACGGTAATAGATGGTAATGAGAATGGACATGTTGTAACCTTTATTAATGGTGAGGATTCTACCGCAGTTCTATGTGGGTTCACTATTACAAATGGTTTAGCATCAGGAATTTTTCCGGAAAGTTGTGGTGGTGGGATTTTCTGTTATGATTATTCTAGTCCGAGTTTAGAGAATGTAACTATATCAGGTAATTCTGCTGATATCCATGGTGGTGGGATTTACTGTGATAGTTCCAGTCCCAGTCTAAAGAATGTAGCAATTACAGGTAATAGTGCTACTCTCAATGGTGGTGGGATTTGTTGTCAAAATAATTCCAGTCCGAGTTTGGAGAATGTAACAATAACAGGTAATATTGCTTTTTCTTTTGATCCTTGTTCTGGTGGTGGGATTTGTTGTCGAATTAATTCCAGTCCGAGTTTAGTAAATGTTACAATATCGGATAATATTACTGGAGAATATGGTGGTGGGATTTACTGTGCTAGTGGTTCCAGTCCGAGTTTAGTAAATGTTACAGTAACAGGTAATAGTACTGTAGATGGTTCTGGTGGTGGGATTTACTGTGAATTGTATTCCAGTCCGATTTTAGTGAATGTAACTATAACAGGTAATTCTGCTACTTATAATGGTGGTGGGATTTACTGTTATATTAATTCTAATCCGGTCTTAATAAATACCATTTTGTGGAATGATTCACCACAGGAGGTTTATTTTCTTAATTATGGGGATCCAAATTCAATCACAATTTCATATTCAGATATTCAAGGTGGAGAAGCTGGAATTATAACAAATAATAATGGAACTGTTTACTGGCTAGAAGGCAATATAGATGAAGACCCGTTATTTGTGGATGCTGGTAGTGGAGATTACCACCTGCAGCAATATTCACCATGTATCGATGCTGGAGATCCTGCATCACCATTAGACCCGGACGGTACAATAGCAGATATGGGAGCTTATTATTTCCACCAGACAATAGCTCCAGATCCACCCCAAAATGTAACAGTCGAGATTATCGGTACAAATATTCATCTCAGTTGGGATGCAGTAACAGGAGCGAATTCATATAAGGTATATTCTTCGGATGATCCATACACCGGATTTGTAGAAGATACCTCCGGTTCATTTGTTGGAGAAAGCTGGAGCACTTCAATAATGGAAATGAAGAAATTCTATTATGTAA
>JAGLWO010000478.1 GCA_023133395.1 Candidatus Cloacimonadota bacterium
ACAAAATCGATGGAAGAAGCTGTTAATAAGTTAAAGGATCGCCTTTCTTTGGTTAGAAAAGGTGGTCCTGAATATATGCACGAAAAACATAAAAAGCGTGGAAAACTTTTCGTAAGGGATCGATTGAGATTGCTTTTAGATACTGATACCCCATTTTTGGAATTAAGTTCTTTAGCTGCCTGGGATATGTATGAAAACCAGCACCCATCAGCAGCAATAATTACAGGGATCGGGGTTGTTAAGAACCGTGAAGTTATGATTATTTCTCACGATGCAACAGTTAAGGGAGGAACCTACATTCCTGAAACGATTAAAAAACATCTTCGGGCACAAGAAATCGCACTTGAAAATAAACTCCCCTGTATTTATCTTGTTGATTCAGGAGGTATTTTTTTACCACTTCAGGTTGGAACATTTCCTGATAAAGAGCATTTTGGCAGGATTTTCTATAATCAAGCTCGAATGTCTGCAGAAAATATTCCTCAGATTTCAGTTGTAGTTGGTTTCTGTACTGCAGGAGGAGCATACCAACCTGCAATGAGCGATGAAGTAGTTATGGTTAAAGGGGCAACCATTTATATTGGTGGTCCACCCCTTGTTAAAGCTGCAACAGGAGAAGTAGTAACAGAAGAGGAACTCGGTGGAGCGGATGTTCATTGCCGAATTTCCGGAGTTGCAGATCATTATGCAGAAAACGATGAACAAGCAATCGAGATCACGCGAAATATTGTAGAAAATATAACTTCTCCCCAGAAACATCCTTTAGAACGATTTCAACCTGAAGAACCTGTATACGATCCAAAAGAACTGTATGGGATAATTCCAAAAGACCTAAAAAAATCATTCGATATGAGAGAAGTTATTGCCCGTATCGTTGATGGCAGCGAATTCCATGAATTTAAAGAATTATATGGTCAGACATTAATTTGCGGATTTGCAAGAATTATGGGTTATCCGATCGGAATCCTGGCAAATAATGGAGTTCTCTTTTCCGAATCTTCCCAAAAAGGAGCTCATTTTGTCTCTTTATGTTCGGTAAGGAAAATCCCTCTTCTGTTCCTGCAGAATATTACAGGTTTCATTGTTGGTAAAAGGTACGAGCATCAAGGAATTGCCAAAGATGGAGCAAAATTAGTTCACGCTGTTGCCAATGCTCAAGTTCCGAAATTTACTATTATCATCGGTGGCTCATACGGAGCAGGAAACTATGGAATGTGTGGACGTGCTTACGATCCAAGACTTCTCTGGATGTGGCCCACTTCAAAGATCTGTGTAATGGGCGGAGAACAGGCTGCTGGTGTTCTAACAGATGTTAAAGTCAGAGCACTAACCAGGCAAGGTAAGAGACTTTCCAAAGCTGAGATCGAAGAGATCAGAAAACCGATCCTGGAAAAATACGAAAATGAATCCAGCGTATATTTTTCAACTGCAAGATTGTGGGATGACGGAATAATAGATCCTCTTGATACAAGAAATATTCTTGGGTTGGCTATTTCAATGTCGCTCAATGCACCAATTCCTGATCATAAATTTGGAGTATTCCGTATGTAATTCATTGAGGTAAATTGAAATTACTGATATATATTGATAGTTATTAAGTATAGATATTTTTAAAAATTGGAGGAAAAGATGGAAAAGATTAATCTTCAGAAATTAATTAAAGAGATGAAGAAACCATGGGAACCACGAAATGTTGTTCTTGTCGATGAAACTGCTCTCAGGATTGCTAAGATAGAGGGAGCTTATAATTGGCATATCCATCGGGAAGAAGATGAATTTTTCCTGGTTCTTAAAGGTAAGATTTTTATTGATACTGAAGAGGGTTCCATTGAACTGAATGAGATGGAAGGTTATCTGGTTAAAAAAGGAACAAGACATCGTTCACGAACTAAAAAACCAGCATGGATATTACTGATTGAACCGATAAAGACAAAGACAAAAGGAGAATAAATTTAATTAATCTGGCACTTTTAAAATATTTAATTAAAAGAAACTGGGGATATTGAATATGATAAAGAATAAACTGCAGACAATTCTATATGAAAAAAAAGATAAAGTCGCTTATGTAACATTAAATCGACCGGAAATCCACAATGCATTCAATGACACAATGATCTCCGAATTGAGTGAAATATTCGACCACATCAAAGAACAGGATGATATCAGAGTTGTTATTTTGACAGGGAAAGGTAAATCTTTCTGCGCAGGCGCTGACCTGAAGTGGATGAAGAAAATGAAAGATTTTTCTTATGAAGAAAATTTAGAAGATTCACTTGCTCTTTCTAGAATGTTCTATAAAATGTATTCAATTAAAAAACCTACAATTTGCCTTGTTAACGGAGCAACAATCGGAGGTGGAACCGGATTAGTTGCAGTTTGTGATATTGCGATAGCAACAACTCATGCTAAATTCAGTTTCAGTGAAGTCAAGTTGGGATTGGTTCCTGCTTGTATTTCTCCTTATGTTGTAAAAAAATGTGGAGAAGGTCGTTGCAGGGAATTTTTCCTGACCGGTGAGAGACTGACAGCAGAAAAAGCCTGTAGAGCAGGACTCATCAATTTTGTTGTCCCCTTAGAAGAAATAAATAATTTGGCAGAAGGAATTACAAAACAATTAATAACAAGCGGACCAGAAGCAATAGGAATGTGCAAAGATTTATTAAGCAAAGTTCCAGAAATGTCTCTAAGGGAAGCAGGTGAATATACAGCGGAAGTTATATCAAAAATGCGAATATCTAACGAAGGTCAAGAAGGAATGAATGCCTTCTTCCAAAAGCGTAAACCCAAATGGACGGAATAAATGTTTAAAAAAATACTTATATCCAATCGTGGTGAAATAGCAATTCGAGTTGCTCGAGCTTGTAAGGAACTTGGAATTTCCACTGTTGGGATCTATTCTACGATCGATAAGAAATCACTTCATATTCGATTTATGGATGAAACTATCTGGATCGGTGATTCTCCGGCAATATCCAGTTACTTGAATATTTATACTATCATTAAAGCTGCAAAACAAACCAAATGTGATGCGATACATCCCGGATATGGATTCCTAGCTGAAAATGAAAAATTTGCAAAAGCCTGCGAAGATGCTGGAATTATCTTTATCGGACCCAGTTCAAAAGCTCTATCTTTAGTTGGAGATAAAGTTGCTTCACGCAATACAGTAAAAAAAGTAGGTGTTCCAATCATTCCCGGAATGGCAATGATAACCAAAGACATTAAGAAGTTCAAACAAGCAGCAAAGGATGTTGGTTATCCGGTTATTATCAAAGCTTCAATGGGTGGCGGCGGAAAAGGGATGAGAGTTGTATATAATGAGAAAGAACTGGAAAAAAGCATAGCAGCTGGTCAAAGAGAAGCTCTCAGCGCTTTTGGAGATGAATCTGTATATCTGGAGAAATATATAGAACAACCACGTCACATTGAATTTCAGGTCTTAAGAGATAATTTTGGAAATTGCATCCATCTTTTTGAACGGGAATGTTCGATTCAGCGGAGACATCAAAAAATTATTGAAGAGACTCCATCTCCTGCTCTTGATAATAATCTGCGTATGAAAATGGGTAAAGCTGCCAAAAAAGTCATCGATGCTTCTAATTATACGACTGCTGGAACTGTTGAATTCCTCCTAGATAAAAATAAAAAATTCTATTTCCTGGAAGTAAATGCGCGAATTCAGGTTGAACATCCGATAACTGAAATGGTTACTGGAGTTGACCTAGTTAGACAGCAAATCTTAATCGCAGCAGGTGAAAAGCTAACAATAAAACAAGATCAAATCAAGCAGAACGGGCACGCAATTGAAACCAGGATTTATGCAGAAGACCCGGACAATGACTTTGTTCCCTCTCCGGGAAAAATCTTGTTCCTATCTGAACCTAACGGACCAGGAATAAGGGTAGATTCAGGAATCTATCAAGGTTGTGATATTCCTCCTCATTACGATCCTATTCTTTCCAAATTAATTGTATGGTCTGAAAATAGAAAAATGTCGATTGTTAGAATCTCTGAAACTTTAAAAGAGTATATTATTTTAGGAATTAAAACCAATATCGGATACCTGAAACGAATAATAGATTCTAAAAACTTTGCAAGTGGTAATTATGATACTCACTTTATTGATGAACATGAAGAGAAATTACAACCTAAAAAGGAAAAATTAGATATTGCCCTGATAGCCGGAGCGTTAAATAAATCTTTAGTAATAAGCAAAAGAGCAAAGGAATATGATTCACAATATTCTCAAAAAACAACCCCCTGGCAGGAACTTGGAAAATGGGAGATATGTGGTCAATAAAATCCAAAATGTCTAAAAAACTAAAAATACCAAAACTTTTTTTAGAAATTTTGAAATCTGTGATTTTTGGAGTTTAGAATATGGAATATAAATTTAATTTTTTAGAAAAGACTCATAAGATCAACCTAGAAAAAGCAGATGATCTTTTCAAAGTTATTATAAATGATAAACAGGAATATAATATTTCGGATGTTGAAGTTGAATCAAATCTGATCTCATTCAAAGCTGACGATAAACTCTATATTATCTATTGTTTCTCTTATAAAGATAAAACTCATCTTTCAATCGATGGGGAAAATTATATCCTTGAAAAAGACAAAACTTCAAAAGCTAAGACAGGTAAACAACAAAAAGGGAATAGTGTTTTTTCTCCAATGCCAGGATTATTAGTTAAAATCCCAGTTTCAGTGGGTGATAAAGTAAAATCAGGAACCACACTTGCCATTGTAGAAGCCATGAAAATGCAAAATGAATTACCATCTCCCCGGGATGGAATCGTTAAAAAAATAAACGGAAAAGAAGGTGAGCAGGTTGACGCTTTGCAGGTGATAGTAGAATTAGAATAAGATTATAAACGGAGGAAAATATGGATTACAAATACCTAATTGTTGAACGAAAAGAAAAAATCGGTTACATTAAGTTCAATAGACCGGAAGTTCTCAATGCAGTGAATATTGAGACAGTCCTGGAAGTAGATAAAGCAATACATGAATTTAATGGCAACAAAAACATCCTTGTAATTATTATTACAGGAGAAGGAAAAGCTTTTGTTGCCGGTTCGGATATTTCACGATTAGCAAAAATGAATCCTCTCGAAGCTCGTGAATATAGTCAGATCGGACAGCGGGTTCTATCTTTTATGGAAAATATGGAAAAACCCGTAATAGCAGCAGTTAACGGATTTGCTCTCGGTTCGGGATGTGAAATTGCGATGGCTTGTGATATCAGGATCGCTTCCGAAAAAGCAAAATTCGGTCAACCGGAAGTTAAGCTGGGAATTATTCCCGGTCACGCAGGTTCGCAAAGACTTCCAAGACTTGTGGGAATAGGAAAAGCCAAGGAACTTATTTTCACAGGAGATGTTATCGATGCTGCTGAAGCACTTAGGATCGGTCTGGTTAATAAAGTAACAACTCCGGAATCTCTTATGGAAGAAGCAGAAAATATCGCTAATAAAATCATTGCAGTTGGTCCCACAGCAGTTCGGGTTGCAAAAACCGTAATAAACCGAGGAATAGATTCCAATCTTACAACTGCCAATTCCTATGAAATGGAAGCCTTCAGTATGCTCTTCTCAACTGATGAAGCAAAAGAAGGAATGAAAGCATTTATGGAAAAGAGAAAACCGGAATGGAAT
>JAGLWO010000479.1 GCA_023133395.1 Candidatus Cloacimonadota bacterium
AAACATCTGAATAACTACTCGGATAAATAGTAGGTGGATAAGATGATATCTCGAAATCATGATCAAAGCCTTCCAATTCAAACGTAAATGCTCCCATACCCTGAACAGTTATCTCTTCGGAAACCAGGTTATTATCAAGAATATATTTTATAATCGCTTTACTATCTTCCCAGAATATGTAAGGTCCATCAGTGATGAGTTCTAGAGAATCTTGCTTTTCAAATTGAATCTGCTGAGCAAATAGAGTAATGCTGAAAGCAAGAAGTATAAATGTGAAAATTAATAAAAGCTGATTGCGTTTAAACATTATCCCCTTCCCATTTTTCAATTACTTTTACTATTTATTTATTTTGGAAAAAATATGCAACTATTTTCTTATGGAAGATTTATTTTTTCATTTTGAAGAAAGTTCCTCGTTCCTTCATTTCACTTTTAATAAGATTTTTATTTAATAACTCACTGAGATATTTGTTCAATTCATTCAGATGGATTCCCAGCATTTCAGTTAGGTCTTTATCAGTGCAGGGGCGTCTGCGGATGGTTTCAAGAATCTGGTTCTCAATGTTCTTATTGAAGCTTTTTACCTGATTTCGTGATTTAAATTTGGCAATGATCTCAACGGGAAGTGGTTTCAGAAAATCAACGATCTGTTCCAACCTTTCCTTTGTTGCTGTTTTTACCCAGGCTTCTGTTCCAGGTCTATCCAAAGTGTTCAATTGCACTTTTTCAGGGTTTATCTTCTGGATCGTTTTTTTCAAAAGTGATAGTTCTTCTTCCGTATCATTTATTTCGGGAACAATAAAGATTTCCAGCCAGATTTTACCTTTGAATTCTTTTCTGAATTTGATTAGACCTTCAATTATTTTATTTATGTCAAGTTGAGAATTTGGTCGGTTCATTTTTTTGAAAATATTTTCACTAACTGTATCTAAAGAGGGAAGAAGTACATTGATTCTATTGATTTCATTTCTTAAATTTTCATTACTCAATAGGGTTGAATTTGTTAGAAGTGCTAATTTATATCGAGGGTATTTCTCTCTTAAAAACGATATAACTTTACCAATTCCACTATTTAAGGTTGGTTCTCCAGCTCCGGAAAAAGTTATAAAATCCAAAGTCTGATTTTGGCTGAGAAAATGATCGAGTTCATTGAG
>JAGLWO010000048.1 GCA_023133395.1 Candidatus Cloacimonadota bacterium
ATCCGCCTTTGGCGTGATTTATCCGCCTTTGGCGTGATTTATCAGCCTTTGGATGATTGTTCGGGGATACATACGTTAGCAGCAACCTTAATTCAGGAGGATATATATGAAAAACAAAAATACTTTTTTTATTACATTAGCTTTAATCATTATCGTTGGAGTATTTTTAAATTATAAACAAAATCATTTTGAAAGAAAAAGAATCAGAAAACCTTATAAAGCTTTTGTTAAACGACCTTTCGGGACACCATTAAAAAAAGAACCGGATGCTGTGACCAACGAATGGATGGCTTATCAACGCTGTTATCCATATGAAGAGATTAAACTGGAGTCATACCTTTTGGGAATGGATCAAGCTTCTGAACTTCATAGAAATTCTCCAAACATGCGTTATGACTGGGAATTAGTTGGTCCTACAAACATCGGTGGAAGAATTACAGATCTGGCAATACATCCTAATTCACCGGAAATATTCTATGTTGGAGCAGCTTCAGGCGGGGTTTTCAAAACAACAGATAATGGGCAAAATTGGGAAAATGTTTTTGCTAATTCTCCGGTGATTTCTATTGGAGATATTGCTATTGATCCTGATAATGAGAATATTTTATATGTTGGAACGGGCGAAGCAAATGCATCAAGTTATAGTTTTTTGGGAAATGGGATTTATAAAACTACTAATGCAGGTGAAAGTTGGCAGCATATTGGATTGACACATTCGGCATATATCGGAAGAATACTTGTTGATCATACAAATTCTGAAAGGATTTTCGTGGCCGCTTGTGGAAATCTATTCTCTCCAAACGAAGAAAGAGGAATTTATCGCAGCGATGACAGCGGATTAAATTGGGACAGGAAATTGTATGTCACAGATTCTACTTCTGCGATCGATCTGATTCAGCATCCAACAGATACAAATGTTCTTTACGCAGTAATGTGGGAAAGAATGCGAGGATTGACTTTCCGTCATTCTTTTGGTGAAACTTCTGGAATATGGAAAACAACAGATGGTGGAGATAACTGGTTTGAGCTAACTAACGGGCTTCCAACCGGAAATAATGTCGGCAGGATCGGAATCGATATTTCCAGATCGAATCCAGATGTACTTTATGCATTTTATGATATGCCGGATGCGGAAGTCAGAGTCTATAAAACTTCCAATAGTGGAGAATCTTGGACAAGAACAAATGATAATTATTTAGATGGAATGAACAGTTACTTCGGTTGGTATTTCGGGCAAATCAGAGTTGATCCAACTAATGAAAATAGAGTTTATGTTCTTGGTGTAGAATTATACCGCTCCGATAATGCCGGAAATTCCTGGATACTCCTTGCAGATTATGGTAATATGGATGAAATCCATGTTGATCATCATGCTCTTGAAATCGACGAAAATAGCGGAAGAATTATGGAAGGGAATGATGGCGGATTATATTACAGTTTTGATCTTGGTGAGAACTGGACAAAGATCGATAATATTCCACTCACTCAATTTTATGCAATCGAGATTGATAGAACAAATCCATATCGAATATATGGTGGGACACAGGATAATTCAACGATTAGAACCTTAACCGGAAATCTCGATGACTGGCATGTCATCTTAGGAGGAGATGGATTTTATTGTCTGGTAGATTATGATAATCCTAACATAATTTATGCAGAATACCAGTGGGGAAATTTGTATAAATCAACAAATGGTGGAAGTAATATGTATCCCATTTACTATGAAATGGAAAACGACAGGAAAAACTGGTCTTCTCCTCTGGCAATGCATCCTTCTCAATCAAATATTTTGTATTTCGGTACATATCGCATTTGGAAAACTACAGATTATGGTGAAGATTGGACAGCGGTCAGTAGCGATTTAACAGATGGAGACAGTGAAAGTACTTATCATACAATTACTACAATTGCGGTTTCTCCATTAGACCCGGAAATTGTCATTGCCGGTACCGATGATGGAAATGTTCATATTTCCCAAAACGGAGGAAATAGCTGGAGTGATATTACTGATGGATTACCTGATCGCTGGATAACAAGAGTAGCTGCTGATCCATTCGATACATTCACAATCTACGCTACTGTTTCCGGTTTCAGATGGGATGAACCTGCTCCTCATGTTTTCAAATCGGATGATCTTGGTTTGACCTGGATTGATATCAGCTCCAATCTACCGGAAATTCCCATGAATTCAATCATTCTTGATCCCTCCATACATAACAGAATCTTTGTCGGTTCTGATGCTGGAATATTTTATTCGGGAAATGGAGGAGATATTTGGGTCAGCATTTCCGAAGGGATTCCTAATGTTCCCATTACAGATATGAAAATCCATAATGAAACCCGAACTTTAGTTATCGGAACTTATGGTTGTTCTGCGTATAAAATTAATCTCGATACTGGTTTTACTGGAATTGAGAATGATGAAATCCAACAAGCAATTGCTGTTCTTCATCAAAATCATCCTAACCCATTTAATCCTGATACAAAAATTTCTTACTCTCTATATGAGCAAGGAAAAGTAGAACTGTCAATTTACAACATAAAAGGTCAAATAGTGAAAATTCTTGTAAACGATTATAAAGTAATTGGAAAGCACTCTGTAATATGGAATGGAAGGGATTCTGATAATAAACAAGTTAGCTCAGGAAGCTATTTCTATAAATTAAATGTAAATGGCAAAACTGAAGCAGTGAGAAAATGTTTGTTGATGAAATGAAAAAAGCTGCTGCTAACTTTGCACCCACAACTCCGCAAGCTTCGTCGTGGCGTGCGGTTTCGTTAGTGAAAATCACAAAAAGAACTCTTGACTTCCTACACATACAAATGTTTTATGGTCTGTGTAAGAAAGGAGGTAATCATGGCAACGAATTTAGCACTTGACAATACGTTAATAATTGAAGCTCAAAAGATTGGGGGATTTAAAACCAAAAAAGACACTGTTAACACTGCATTACTTGAATTTATTCAACGACATAAACAACTCGAAATTATTAAATTGTTCGGTAAAATTGATTATAATGCTGATTACAACTATAAAAAAAATAGAGAACGAAAATGAAGGTGCTAATTGATACTTCAGTTTGGTCATTAGCTCTTCGTCGAAAAAAAGAAATCTTGAATGAATTTGAAAAAAAAATAGTTAATGAATTCGCCGAACTTATTAATGAAACACGTGCAGTAATAATCGGTCCTATCCGACAAGAAATTCTCTCAGGTATCAATTCTAAAAATCAATACAAACAATTAAAATCAAAACTTAGAGCTTTTACTGATTTTCCAATAAAATCTGGTGATTATGAAAAAGCAGCAGAATTCTTCAATGTGTGTCGTAACAAAGGAATTCAAGGATCTCATATCGATTTTATAATTTGCTCTGTTGCTTATAACAATAATTTATCGATTTTCACAACAGATAATGATTTCAATTATTACATTGAACAAACAGGAATTATTCTACATAAAATAAGAGATTCATAATTGTGACTT
>JAGLWO010000480.1 GCA_023133395.1 Candidatus Cloacimonadota bacterium
GACATCCAGAGAACATTAAAGATGATTGGATATGAAGTACCCAATCCTGTGAGATCCGGTAAAGAAGCCCTGAAAATGGCAAAAGAGCTAAATCCGGATCTTGTTCTGGTAGATATAAAATTAGAAGGTAACTTGAATGGAACTGAGATCACTGATATCATTCAAAATAAACTTAAAATCCCGGTTATTTATTTAACAGCTTATGCTGATAAAAAAACTATTTCGGATGCTAAAATTACAGGACCTTTTGGTTATTTGATCAAGCCTTTTGATGATAGAGAACTTCATGCGACTATTGAAATGGCACTTTACAAATCTAAATTGGAAAAAAGATCAACGGTTTCTCGGATGAAGATGGAGAACTTACATAATACAGCTTTTCAACTGGCTGTCTGTGAAAAAGAGGAGGAGATTTATCAAATCACAATCAAAGCTGCAGAAGGGATATTAAATTTTTCAATTTGCAGTTTAAGTATAAAAGAAGGTGGGAAATTTGTTGTTAAAGTTTCTTCTTCCAAATTACAATCAAAATCCAGGAAAGAATTCAAATTTGGTGAGGATTTATCCGACAAAACATTAAGTTCAGGGAGAACATATGTTTTTGGAAAATCAGATGAGTTACCAGAAGTTATACCTGAGTGGGATAAATTGCAATCAGGGATTAGTTCACCCATTGGTGAGTTTGGTGTTTTCCAGGTTGCATCTTTTGAAGAAAATGCTTTCAATAATGATGATGTAAAATTATTAGCACTTTTACTTGGTCATACAACCAAGGCATTAAGTAGAGTTCAATTTCAAAACGAGCTTCGTGAACAAGCTATAATTGATTCCTTAACAGGAGTTTATAACAGATTCTTCTTATACCAGGCACTTGAGCAGGAGCTCAAACATTCAAAACGTTATAACCGCCCAATGGCATTTCTTATTATTGATGTTAACAATCTTAAAGGAATAAATGATAAATATGGTCACCAGATGGGAGATAAAGCACTTCAATATGTTGCTTCGTTATTAGTCTATGTAGCCAGAGAGTCTGATATTGTTGTTCGTAACGGTGGTGATGAATTTCTTGTTATGTTGCCTGAAACCGGGAAAGAAGTTGAAATTGTTGAGAAAAGAGTTAAAGATAACTTAAAAAAATGGAATAAGACAAAAAGCAAATTTCCTTTTACTGTTACTTTTGCAATTGGAAGTGCTTTCTGGGAAAGAAATAATACTCAAACAATTGAAGAAATTATCACTCTTGCAGATAAAAGAATGTATGAAAATAAAAGAAATTATTCCTGAAAACTCTGGATTTTTAAATAAGTAATTTTTTAAGAATTGATTTATGGATAGGAAAAGAATATTAATCGTTGAAGACGAAAAGATCGTTGCTGAAGATATAAAACGCACTTTAGTAAATTACCATTATGAAGTATGTTCTATGCTCTCTTATGGAGAAGAAGCAGTTTTAAAAGCCAAAGAACTTCTACCCGACCTGATTTTGATGGATATAATGCTTGAAGGTGAAATGGATGGTATTGAAGCTGCAGAAAAGATATATAAAGAGTTTGGGATTCCAGTTATTTTTCTAACAGCATATGCAAATGAAAAAATTCTGAAGAAAGCTGCTCAATCATCGCCTTTCGGTTATTTAATTAAACCATTGGAGGATAGAGAACTCCGGGCATCTATTGAAATGGCGTTATATAAATCTAAAATGGAAAATACTCTTAAGGCAAGTAGAAGTTTCTTATGGACAGTTATCGATACAGTTCCTAATTTCATTTTTATAAAAGATAAAGAAAGTAAGTATGTTATGGTGAATAAAGCTTTAGCAGATTTATATAATACAAGTCCGAAGGAAATGATAGGTAAGACAAATAAGGATTTTGCACAAAAAACAAAAAAGGGATTAAAAGAAAGTGAAAAATTCTTTACTGATGATATAAAAGTGATTGAAACAAAGAAACCTGAATTCATTCCTGAAGAACCTTTTACTATGAGTGATGGAACTACCAGATGGTTTCAAACTACAAAAGTTCCCTTAGATTCTCCTGAAAAACCAGATGTTTTATTAGGAGTTGCTGTCGATATTACTGAACTGAAGAACAGTTATGATAAATTGCAGAGATTGCTTGAAGAAACAGTTAATGGATTGGTTTCAGCTGTTGAGATGAGAGACCCTTATACTGCTGGTCATCAGAGAAGAGTTTCATCATTGGCTTGTGCAATTGCCCATGAAATGGATTTAACTAAAGATCAGATTAATGGAATCCGCATAGCATCAAATGTTCACGATATTGGAAAGATCTATGTTCCTTCTGAAATTCTGAGTAAACCCGGTCGACTTACTGATGTTGAATTCGATTTGATTAAAACCCACCCTAAAGCAGGTTATGACATTCTTTGCACAATTGATTTTCCCTGGCCTGTTGCAGGTATAGTTCTTCAACATCATGAACGAATGGATGGGAAAGGTTATCCTAATAGAATTTCTGGAAAAGATATTATCTTTGAAGCTCGCATTTTGAGTGTAGCTGATGTTGTGGAAGCAATTTCTTCTCATAGACCCTATCGTCCTGCTTTGGGAATTGACTATGCTTTAAATGAAATTTTTACAAATAAGGGAATTCTTTATGATAAAAAGGCTGTTGATGTTTGCTTAAAAATTTTCAAAGAAAATAAATTTAAATTTGATGAATAAAATTGATTAACATTAATCTAAAAAGTTCCTTGATTAATTATAAATACTTATAATTTCTAATCAAATAGAAAAGCTTGACATTTAAACACTATATTGAGTGTTTATCGCACAAATAAAAAATATCGGAGGGAAAATGGTTCTGGAAAATCTTCTTTATACTGATACTCACGAATGGTTGAAAATTGAACGCGATGAAGCATTAATGGGAATTACAGACTATGCTCAACATGAACTTGGTGATATTGTTTATATAGAATTACCTGCAGTTGGAGATAAAGTAATTAAGGGAGAACCACTTGGCTCGATCGAAGCGGTTAAAGCTGTTGAAGATATAATTTCTCCTTTAAGTGGTGAAATTATTGAAGTGAATAAAATTCTTGAAGATACACCTGAAACTATTAATAAATCCGCATTTGAAGAAGGTTGGTTAGTAAAAATTAAAATATCAAATAAAGATGAACTGGATGAACTGTTAGATGCTAATGCATACAAGAAACTCATTGAAGATTAAGTAAACAAGAGTGAATAAATACAAAAGAAAAAACTTTCTGATTATTCTCCTCTCCCCATCCGGTGGGGGAAAATCTGCAATTCTCAGGAAATTGTTAAGAATCCGAGATGATATAGGATATTCAATTTCATATACAACCCGTGAACCTAGAGAAAGTGAAATAAATGGAATTGATTATAACTTTATCTCAAACGAAGAATTTCAGAACTTGAAGGACTCAGAAGATCTCCTTGAATCTGCTGTTGTACACGGTTGTTGGTATGGTACCTCAAAAAGTTTCATTGAAAATGAACTAAAAAAAGGTAAACATATAATAATGGATATTGATGTACAGGGAGCAAAACAGATAATTAAAAAGAAGATCAACGCAGTAACAATATTTATTATACCTCCATCCAAAGAAATCCTGATAGAACGATTAAAGGATAGAGGAACAGATACTGAAGAGGAAATAAACACCCGGTTGAACAGTGCAAAAAAAGAGATGGAAGAGTTACATAATTTCCAATATCTGGTTATTAATGATGATTTGAATCAAGCCATTCAGGAAGTTAATGAGATTATTAATACAGAGGAAAAGAAGATTCATAGATTTGTGGATATAAAAGGAAATTTTTATGGAGGTTAAATGACCGATAAAATAGATGATTCTATCATCGAAAAATTTTTAGAAAATAACAATATGACATACCTGTTTTTGCTATTAGCAAATCTTGAAGTGGAAAGATTAAGTAATCTGCCTTATACCATTAAGAAAGCTTTAAAGGGAAAATTTACAATTGCTGCACTGGAACATATTGCTAAAAACGAAATTCCTGATTATGTAGTTCAAGAAGAGGAAGAAGAACCTGTTGAAGGATCAGAATAATTTTTTCCGGAGATAATTAAATTGCTCCAAAAATCCGTTAAGCAATATCTTGAATACCTGAAATTGTCGGGGATTCAAGATATTTTTTTTAGACCTCCGAAAGTTAAAAAAATTAAGAAGAAACCTCCACCACAAATCTTTGATCCTGCTCAAAAATTAAAGGAACTTGAAGAAAAATACCGCAACTGTAAGAAATGTCCACTCTGGGAAGGAAGAAACAAATTCTGCTATGGTAATGGCAATCCACAAACTAAACTAATGCTGATAGGAGAAGGTCCTGGTGTTGATGAAGATAGAGCTGGGAAAGTCTTTGTTGGTAAGGCAGGACAACTTCTCACCAAAATGCTCCATGCTATAAAGTTAACTCGGGATGAAGTTTATATCGCAAATATAGTAAAATGTAGACCTCCTGAAAATAGAAATCCGCTTCCTGAAGAAAAAAAAATGTGCCTTCCATATCTTGAAGAACAAATATCGATAATCAAACCTCAGATTTTACTTTTGCTGGGAAGAGTAGCAGCAGCAACACTTTTGGAAATGGATATTCCTTTGAAAGCATTTCGCGAACAAACTTATTCTTATAAAGGTATAAAAACATATGTTTCCTACCATCCTGCTGCACTTTTAAGAAATATTGGTTGGAAAAAATTTGCCTGGATAGACCTGCAGAAAGTGCAAAAGGATTATCAGTCACTTTAAAAAATAAGGTTCTAAATCCACTTAAATTATTCGAATTATTGATATAATTCTATATTATAATTGAATTCTGGTTTTTTCTGAAAATTTTTATAAATTAATGTTGCAAAAAAAACACTTATATAAAAAATGATTCTATTAAAATAAGGTTGAAATAAAGCTTGATTAATACGAGAATTTTATTACTTAGACACTTATTTAAGTGGGTATTTTATTGTTAGAACCTATTAACCAGGGGTATTATTATGGCTAAGAAAATCGAGAGACAATTACCCTACGATATCAATGCTGAAGCTGCTGTGCTTTCTGCAATGATGATCGATAATTTTGCTGTTGCTAAAGCTATTGAAATGCTCGATAAAGACCACTTTTATCGCACTGTTCACCAGATTATATTCCAGAATATAATAGAAATCTTTGAGGATAATATTGAGATCGATATTATCACACTTATTGATAGACTCAAAACCAACCAGCAACTGGAAAATGTGGGCGGTGAATCTTTCATTAATGAGTTATCGGATGTAGTTCTGAGTAGCGCAAATATAGAATATCACACGAACATCGTGTTGGGAAAAGCATTACTCAGACAGCTTATATTAGCATCGAATAACATTATTGAGAATTGTTATACTTCCGACCAGTCGGTTGAAGATATTGTTGATGAAGCTGAACAGTCAATATTCCAAATTGCTGAAAGACCTGGCAGGAAAACTTTTCAAAGTATTAGTGATGTTATTCCAGCAACAATAAAGAATATAGAAGAAACAGCTGCAACTAAGAAAAGTGTTTTAGGTGTGGCAACGGGATTTATAGATCTCGATCGGAAATTGGGTGGCTTTCGTCCAGGTCAGTTGATTGTTATAGCTGCCAGACCTGCAATGGGGAAAACTTCTTTAGCTTTGAATATTGCTTCTAATGCTGCTGTTCGTTATGATAAAAAAGTTGGTATTTTTACTATGGAGATGGAAAGTAACGAGTTATTAATGAGAATGTTAAGTGCTGCTTCTGAAGTTAGTATGGAAAATATGCTTAAAGGCTATGGTATGAATGAAAAAAAGATCCTTCGTATTGCAGGTGCTGCTGAAGTCCTTTCAGAAAAAGATATCTATATTGATGACAGTGGGGTAAATACTATTCTTGATATCAGGGCTAAAACAAGAAGGTTGAAAGCAGAATTAAAAGGACTTGATCTTATCATTATCGATTATATGCAGTTAATGTCAGTAAGAAGGAATCGGGAAAACAGGCAGCAGGAAATTTCAGAGATTTCCAGAAACTTAAAGGTTCTTGCCAAGGAACTCAGAGTTCCTATAGTTGTTTTATCACAGTTGAACCGTGCCTTGGAAGGCAGGGATGATAAAAGACCCAGGCTTGCTGACCTGCGAGAATCCGGTGCAATCGAACAGGATGCTGATGTTGTTTTATTTATCTATCGTGATGAAGTTTACGACGAAAAAACAGAAAAAGAAGGTATAGCTGAAATCATTATAGGTAAAAACAGGCATGGAGCTATTGGTAAACTCGAATTGAAATTTTATACTGAATTTACCTCCTTCCGTGATATGACAGAATATGAATAATAAAAGCTTTATCATAAACATATTGGGTGAATTTGTTCTTTTTAATATCTCAATTTTTGGACATCTAACAAAGATAAAGAAACGTTTTGCAGAAATTGTAAAGCAGATGAAAAGAATCGGTTACGATTCATTATCTTTAATTGCAGTAACTTCTGCATTTACCGGATTAGTAACCTCAGTACAAGCTTCATACCAGACCAGTGGTTATATTCCATTGAGTTTTATAGGTGTTTTAATCGGGAAATCAACAATGATAGAATTGGCTCCTGTGCTGACTGGTTTGGTTCTTGCAGGAAAGGTAGGTGCTTCTATTGCTGCAGAAATTGGGACAATGAAGGTGAGTGAGCAATTGGATGCATTGGAAACTATGGCTATCGATCCGGTCGATTATATTTATATGCCGAGGGTCATCTCTGGCATTCTGATGTTTCCGCTTTTAACGATTTTTTCCAATTTTATAGGAATCCTTTCAGCTTTTTTTCTATCTGTATTCAAATACAATGTTAACGCCTATAGTTTCTTCAGTAATATGCGTGATTTTTTCCTTCCTTCAGATTTATGGGGAGGTCTGGTTAAAGCATTATTCTT
>JAGLWO010000481.1 GCA_023133395.1 Candidatus Cloacimonadota bacterium
TTCAAATTAATAGATGGTTGAAAAATAAGATGTTCATCATCTACCAATGCGACCAGCTTCCTATAAATCCCGATTGGAACAAAAGGCTGATCTACCATTTGCAGAAGAACAGGATATTTTCCCAAAGCTACAGAAAAACCTTTTCGGATCGATGAGAACATTCCTAAATGGTGCTTTTCATTAAAAATAAATTCTATTTTTTCAAAAGGTAAATTCTCTTTCAAAACAGCTTTTTTCACTTCTTCAAAATTATCACCAAGAATAATATAAACCTTTTCAGAGAAAGTCAGTAGCTTTTCTAAAATAATTACTATGTTTCTTTTGTTTCCAATATACACAAGCGCTTTATCTTTCCCCATCCTACTGGATTCTCCTGCAGAAAGAACAATTGATTCTATCATTCCTAACTCATCACCTTAACTAATTTTATTGACATAAAATATCATAGAAATTGATGTATCCAATAATAATATGAAATTTATTGTGTCAAATTTTTAAATTAAGAGGACATAATGGAACTGAGAAAAGATTTAATAAATCAAATAAAAAGACTTACAAATATCGGAATCGCTTTATCTTCTGAAAAAGATATAAACAATTTTTTCAAGTTGGTTCTGGATGAAGCAATAAATTACACAAATTCAGATGCAGGAACGATTTATACAGTATCGGAAGATAAAAAGTTTCTGGATTTCAAAGTAATATGCACACTTTCAATGAATTTACGACTTGGAATTGCTGATACTTCCAAATGGCAAAGTGTTCCCCTCTACAATAAGAATGGCAAAAAGAGATTACAACATTTTGTTTCTTATGTTGCTCATACAGGAGAAACAACCAGTATCGATGATGTATATAATCAGGATATTTTTGATAACAGCGGAACAAAAAAATATGATAAATCCAATAACTACCTTTCAAAATCAATGGCAGCGATTCCTCTAAAGAATCATGAAAACGAGGTTCTGGGAGTAATTCAACTAATCAATGCTATGGATGAAAAAGGAGAGATCATTCCATTTACAGATCAACATCTTACCATGCTGACATCCCTTGCTTCGCAAGCAGCAATTGCACTCTCAAATAAGAAGCTTATCGAAGGTCTTGAAAATCTATTATATCAATTCATTAAAAGCATTGCTGCTGCAATTGACCGAAAATCTAAATATACGGGCGGACACATTACAAGAGTAGCAACATTATGCGAAGAAATCTCAAAAAAAATCAAAGCAGACAAAAAGTACTTCAAAGATATAAATTTCACAGAGGATGAACTTCAGGAAATCAGTCTTTCCGGATGGATGCACGATGTTGGAAAAATCACCACTCCCATCTATGTTGTAGATAAAGCTAAAAAACTGGAAACTATATTTAATAGACTTGAGGTAGTAGATACCAGGTTCGAATTGATAAAAACTTTAATTCAGAAAGATATCGTTTGCTGTTCTGCTGCAGATAAAATAAAAAAACAGAATTTAGAAAAAACTCTGAAGCAACTTGAGGAAGACCAGAAATTCGTGAAAAGAGTTAATACAGGTGGTGAATTTATGCAAGACGAAGACCTGGATAGAATTGAAAGAATATACAACTTCAAATATAAAACAGGAGGAAAAAAATATCTTTTGATCACAGAAAATGAAAAGATAAACCTATCTATCCGAAGAGGAACCCTGCTCCCAGAAGAATTTGAAAAAATGCGTGAGCATGCCATCGTAACACATGAAATGCTTTCCGAACTAACCTTCCCCAAAAAATTCAAAAATGTTCCCCTTTATGCCTCTTCACATCATGAAAAACTTAATGGAAAAGGCTACCCGTTCAAGCTGACTGCAGAAGAACTTCCCATTCAGGCAAGGATTATTGCTGTTGCTGACCTTTATGAAGCTTTAACAGCATCTGATAGACCCTATAAAAAAGGTAAAACATTAACAGAAAGCTTGAGAATCATGGCGTTTATGGTAAAAGATGGCGAAATAGATAAAAGTATTCTTAATTTATTGATTGACTCTGGTTTATATCTTGAATACGCAAAAAAATTCCTGAAACCAGAACAAATCGATGATGTTGATACTGAGAAAATTAAAGCAATGTACCAGTAATATTATGAATGAACTTTCAAAAAACCACTTTAAGGAATTAATCAAACTCAAACAGAAAAAGTTTAGAGAAAGTGCAGGGGAACTAATTGTTGAAGGGTATCGACTTATCGAACAAATTTTCACAAACGGTATTGAGCTTAAAGATATTTTTGTAACTGATCCTGATAAATACGATTGCAGATTATTTACAAATTCCAGAATATATAATATAGAACCATGGCAAATGGAAAAGCTCTGTTCAACCAAACATCCACAGGATATAGCTGCACTTGTCGAGACCAAAACTAAACCAATTAAGGGAAAAGGATTCCTTATATACCTGGACAATATCAGCGAACCCGGAAATCTGGGAACGATCGTGCGAACAGCATCAGCAGCAGGAATATCCGGTATTGTTTTATCCACCGATTGCTGTGAAATATTTAACCCGAAAGTAATCCGTGCATCTATGGGTTCTGTATTTTCCATACCAATTGAAATCCATGATATTAACTGGCTAAAAAAACAAAATTCAACAATTATTGTCACCACTCTCTATGAATCACAAAACCTGTTTGAACTGAAAAAACCTGAAGGAAACATCATCCTGGTACTTGGTTCAGAAGCTTTTGGAGT
>JAGLWO010000482.1 GCA_023133395.1 Candidatus Cloacimonadota bacterium
TGTTCGCAAACAAGTACTTGTCCGCTTATTCTTTCGCAAACAGGATGTTTGCGATACGTTACTTGAGAAGCAACATTTTCTTCACTTGAGTTTCTTTACCGGCAGAAATCTTGTAGAAGTAAATTCCGGATGAAACATTTTTCCCGGCTTCATCTTTACCGTTCCAGGTTACTGTATGTGAACCATTTTCAAAATGCTTATCTACTAACATAGTAACTTTCTGACCTTTTACATTGTAAACTGTGAGTTTTACATTAGAAGAATTCTTTAAACTGAATGAGATCCTAGTTGAAGGATTGAAGGGATTTGGGAAGTTGGATAAATTTGAAATTAGATATTCTGATTTTGTAATTTCGTAATCTTCTACATCTACTATTTCAGTCATGGAAATTGCTATTTGGGTAAACTGACCATCAAACACTTCTACTTCATACTCAATTACATCTTCGTGAAAAACTCGCTCTGCATAAATATCATAAATTCCTGCCGGAAGTTTGTATTGGAAGTTACCCAGACTGTCTGAGAAAGTGAACTCACCCGGTTGGTTATTGATTTTGAGAAGAACATAATCCACCGGATCACCGGTTGTTGGATTGTATGTATAACCCTCGATACCTCCAAATGAAGGTGAATTATACTCATAAGGTCCAATATCGATTATTGCACTTCTGTTACCATCTCCATCCCAGACACGATGATTGTAATCCATATCGAACGGATAATAATAACCTAATGTATCGAAACCGGCATCTATTGCCAGGCTGCCTTCTATTAAATGAAAATCTCCATTTTGAATATCTTCAAACAAAGCCTGTGCCTGCAATGAATCCACCCAAATATTTCCTCCACCGTCGATACACTCTTCGGGAAGTTCAAAATCTAGTATACAATTACGAAAGATGGGATTACCGTAAACACTTGGAGTATATGCGAAAATGTTTTCATTCCTTATATATATATTGTTTTCATGAATTGCATTATCAGAAATTGTATTGCATAAATTAACATTATTTATAATTACATTATTACGGTAAATATCACTACCACCTAACAAAAAATTATTTGTAGAACAATTATTAATAATATTATTTTGTACAACATCATAAGTTCCGGTTAATCCAACATAATTATCATTATATAAATAATTATTCTCAATCTTTCCCTGAGAAAAGCTTTGACCATGAATCCCACCATGAATAATATTATCAGAAACTTCATAATAACCATAATCATATAACTTTATCCCACAGTTATAACAAGCGGAATCAGCTTCGATAATATTTTTCCTGATATAAATACCGGCTTCATCTTCATCGGCGTGAGCATTAATAGAGCTTTGGACATTATAAAAATAATTATCGTAAACATAATTAGATAAAATATCACTGTTGATGATAAAACCGTTTCCGTAGAATTTATTATTAACTATACTAATAGTTTCACCAAAACTGCAAGAACGATTATGAAATTCATTATTAGCAATCCAAATTCGATTCGGTAAAAAATCATATGATTGAACGTGAATTGCCCTGCCCCAATCAGTTGTATTAGGATCAATACCTTCATCTATTGTAAAAAAATTGTTAGTTACCTCCATTTTAACATCCACAACCGGATAATACACTTGAATACCATAACGGTTATCGATAAAATAACAGCTATCAACAATTACTGAATTTTGTACTGCTATTGCACCTGATGGTTGAAAGGTTAGATTTATAACAATCGTTGAAGCATGTTCAAACCGACAATATTTGAATCTTGATAATTCTGCTTGTTCTGAAAGATGTATAATTCCCCATTTAAAATAGGTTGAATCTTGCTGAATTCGTGTGAATAAGATACTGTCCTGTTCGGTTCCTTCGGCAATGATCCTGCCATTTACCCAGAACATTTTAGCAGTTGGTTCTTCATCTCCATGAAAGGCAAAATCCTGAACATAAGTATCATTATTAAAAAGAGCAGCATTAATGTAAATTTCCGTTCCTGGCTCGATGAATAATGTAATTCCGTTATCTACATAAAGAACTCCAATTACAAGATAAGGGTTATTCTCCGGAGACCAGGTTGTGTCTTCGGTGAGGTGACCTTCAACTTCTATCGAGGAAAGACTAAAGGTAAAAAGAAGAAAGATTAAAAAGAAAAGATTTTTTTTCATTATTACACCACCTCGTCCTGAACTCACCCCAACCCCTCTCTTAAATTAAAGAGAAGGGCTTTTATGAGATGAGACAAATGTCTATTTAACCATTGCGAAGGTCAAGAAAATAGTGTCTCTACTCGCATTCGATTGAATACGGGTAGAGATATTGTTCGCAAACAAGTACTTGTCCGCCTATTCTTTCGCAAACAGGATGTTTGCGTTACGTTACTTGAGAAGCAACATTTTTTTCACCTGAGTTTCTTTACCTGATGACAATTTATAGAAATACAAACCTGATGAGACAGGTTTATTATTTTTATCTTTACCGTTCCAGATGACTGAGTGAGCACCTTTTGAATACTGATCGTTGATAAGAGTTTTAACTTTTTGTCCTTTTACATTGTAAACTATGAGTTTTACATTAGAAGAATTCTTTAAATTGAATGAGATTGTAGTTGAAGGATTGAAGGGATTTGGGAAGTTGGATAAATTTGAAATTAGAAATTCGGATTTTGTAATTTCGTAATCTCCTACATCTACTATTTCAATCATTGGAATTGCTATTTGGGTAAACAGTCCATCGAAAACCTCGATTTCGTATTGGATTACATTCTCATAAAAAACTCGCTCTGCATAAACATCATAAGTTCCGGCGGGAAGTTTGAATTGGAAGTTACCCAGACTGTCTGAGAAAGTGAACTCACCCGGTTGGTTGTTGATTTTTAATAGCACGTAATCCACCGGATCACTGGTTGTGGGATTATAAGTATAGCCTTCGATGCCACCAAAAGATGGTGCTCCGTACTCATAGGGACCGATGTCGATAATTTCAGTTCCATTACCGTCCCCATCCCAGACTCTGTGATTGTAATCCATATCGAATGGATAATAATAACCCAAAGTATCGAACCC
>JAGLWO010000483.1 GCA_023133395.1 Candidatus Cloacimonadota bacterium
CCAGTTCACTGTACCGTTATTATTGGTTACAATTCCAGCTTCTCCACCTTGAATATCTGAATAGGATATTGTGATTGAGTTAGGGCCATAATCTTCATAAAAATAGATCTCTTGCGGTGAGTCGTTCCATAGAATACAGTTCACCAAACTCGGACTGGAAGAATAACCACAGTAAATCCCGCCACCATTTCCTGCAGTATTACCTGTTATTGTTACATTCTCTAAACTCGGATTGGATTCATAACAGTAAATTCCACCACCTTCGGAACCAGCAGAACTACCTGTTATTGTTACATTCTGTAGAATCGGAGATGAATACTCACAGTAAATCCCGCCACCATTATTAGAAGCGGTATTATCTGTTATTGTTACATTCTGTAGAATCGGACTGGAATTAGAACAGTAAATCCCGCCACCTTCATCTACTGCAGAATTTCCTGATATGGTACAACTGTCGATAGTTCCTGAAGAGGTCGAGTCGCACGCGATACCGCCGCCATAGGGGGCTGTGTTCCCCTCGATGGTGTTGTGCGTGATAGTTGGTGAAGATTCGCGGAAGCCTATGCCCCCACCAAGGCTATCAGCAGCGTTGCCCGTGATGATATTATCAGTGATAGTTGGAAAAGACCCGTAGACAGATACAATGCCACCACCCGCGTAAGCAGCCGTATTACCAGTGATGGTATTGTTGGTGATGGTTGGTGAAGAGTTGATGTAGCAGGAGATGCCGCCACCCGCGCGAGCATGGTTAAGGGTAATAGTATTATCAGCGATAATTGGTGAGGAGTTGTTGGCACATTCGATGCCACCACCGAGTTCACCAGCTGTGTTCCCAGTAATGGTGTTACCAGTGATAGTTGGTGAAGAGTTGTATATGCAGATGATACCGCCACCACAGGCAAGCAAACTTGTGTTCCCAGTAATGGTATTTCCAGTAATAGTTGGTGAAGAGTTGTTAGCGCAGTAGATGCCGCCGCCACGGACGTCAGCTGTGTTGTCCGTGATGATATTGTTAGTGATAGTTGGTGAAGAGTTGATGAAGCAGGAGATGCCGCCACCAGTATAATTAGGATAAGAACCACCACCTTGACCATTTGTAATAGTAAATCCACATAGAACAGCAGTAGAATCTTCATCATTGATAAAGGTTACAACACTTCCATTCTGATTACCATCGATTATGGTTTGAGAGATATATGTTGTATCTTGAGTTGTCAGGAATAAAGATGCAACAGTAATAAGCTTTCCATTGTAATTAATATTTTCTATATAAGTTCCAGGTTGTACAAGCACTGTATCAGCATTTACAGCAACGTTAATTCCTTCCTGTATTGTTGGCTGGTCACCAGGTACATTTATAATAGTGGCAGCCAGAAAGGTTGATAGAATAAAAAATACTAAAATAAAATAAATAGTCTTCATAAAGCACTCCTTTTTTGAGTAGTAAAAACTTAGCGATCTAAAGAAGTGCGAGATATTTTAAGAGTTAAGAAGTGTTGATAAAGTTCAATATTCTACACTTCTTTATCCACATCTCCTAAAAAAGGATATATGCTTTTATGTGTCAAATTAATTTCTTAATTCTTTAATCCTATCTTCTACTAATTTTCTAATTTCATTCAATCTTTCTTCTGTTTTGGCTTCAAAGCGAAGGACCAGAACCGGTGTAGTATTCGAAGCTCTGCATAATCCCCATCCATCATTAAAAGTAATGCGCATACCATCGATATCGTTCACATCATAACCTTGTTCAATAAAGGAATCCCGTACCCGTTCTACAAGTTTGAATTTCTCTTCATCTGTACTTTGCATGTGAAGCTCTGGTGTATTGTACATCTTCGGTTGGTCTTCCAGGAATAGGCTTACAGGTTTATCGGTTTTGCTCATAATTTCCACGAAACGACAGGCAACATAAATTGCATCGTCAAAACCCAGAAATCTGTCTTTAAGGAAAATATGACCACTCATTTCACCACTCAGTAAGATGCCTTCTTCCTGCATCTTACTTTTAATATTTGCATGTCCGGTCTTGAACATAACAGGAATTCCACCGTATTTTGTGATATCATCAAAAAGATTTTTGGAAGATTTTACATCGGCTATTATCTTCTCACCAGGATTGTTTATTAGAAAATCACGAGCAATGATATTTAGTATTTGGTCGCCGTAAAGCATATTACCATTTTCATCGACAACACCGATTCTATCGCCGTCACCATCGAGTCCAAGCCCTACTTCAGCATCAGAGTTTTTTACCAGGTTTATCAAGTCGGTCATATATTTTTCCACAGTTGGATCGGGATGGTGGTTTGGAAATGTACCATCAGGTTCGCAATAAAGCTCTTTTACTTCGCAGCCAAGCCGTCTGAGTATTTCCGGAAGATAAGGTCCACCTACGCCATTTCCTCCATCGATAATAACTTTTACGGAGCGTTCGAGTTTTATTCCATCTACGATGTAATTTTTATAAGCATCGTGCATTTCATCATTAGAGGAAATAGAGCCCTCGCCTTTTTCAAAATCTCTGTCCTGTATGAGTTTCAGGATTTCCTGGATTTGCTCACCGTAAACACTCTGAAGTCCTTTATTCAGTTTTATGCCGTTATATTCAGCAGGGTTGTGACTGGCGGTTATCATTACTCCACCATCGGTTCCAAGTTTCCAGATAGAAAAATAAAGTACAGGTGTTGCCATTATGCCTACATCGATCACATCAATTCCAGTTTCACGCAATCCTTTGGTAAACTGTTCTTTAAAACGGGGAGTACTGAGCCTGGCATCACCGGCAATACAGGCTGTTTTCAAATCTTGACGACGCAAAAAGGTTCCGTATCCTTTTCCGATTAGATATAAAGTCTCATCAGTAAGGTCTTTATCCACAACTCCACGAATATCGTATTGTCTGAAAATTTGAGGATTAACCATAATTTCTCCTTCTTGTACCTTAAAGCTTGAGATCGCAAACAGGGATGTTTGCGTTACCTGTAAGTCAAAGCTCCGTCTTTGAGACGGGTATTATCACAAACCAGACCTATGAAATAGCTTTCGTATTTCACAGGTTGAAAGGTTTGTATTACATTGAACATTCACTAATATAGAAATATTTCCAATGCTCGTATGTGTCTACTAATCTTGCCTTTACAGGATTATTCAAAACATAATTCTTTATTCTAAAATAATCTTCAACGTCTCTAATATAATGATCATAATTTTCATGATGCCAGAATTGTCCATTTCTTTGTAGAAGTTTATTTGCTTCATTTGCAGTATAGCTTTTATGATCTTTCATGATCTTTGCCAAAGATACTGGCTTACTTTCTGATTTTACAGGTTTGATAATAATATGAACGTGATTTGGCATGATCATTACCAGATACAGGTTATATAATTTTCTATCGTTGAATCTGAGTGAATTTATAACAATCTGAGCTACTTCATTATTTTGTAACCAAAGTGGTGAATTTCTACATGAATCCAGATATTTATCTTCAATTTCAAAAAGGTATTTGTTACAAATTTTCTTCAGTTTCGATTTTTCTACTTCATTTATTTTTACAATTTTAGAATCATAGAGTTTGCGGATTTCCATGAGATTAGATAATACTTCTTTCGGAAGATTAAAAGCCAGTCTATAGGTGATAAATATTAATGCATTTTCTGGTTGAAAATGTGGAAGATTACGCATGTAAAAATACTGATAATCGAGTTTATTTTTTTTCATATTTATACAATAATTATCGCAAACAGGGATGTTTGCGTTACCTGTACCTCAAAGCTCCGTCTTTGAGACTTTTCGCAAACCAGAGGTATGCGTTACAATCACCGGAATCATCTTCCTGAACGCCCTTCCCCTGTGACTGATCTTATGTTTTTCATTTCCGTTTATTTCCCCGAATGTTTTCCCTGTTTCATTTGCTTTAAAAATCTGGTCGTAACCAAATCCATTCTTACCAAATTCTTCTTCAGTAATAACACCATCCACTTTACCTTCCACAGTTGCTATTAATCCATCTGGAGATGCAAATGCAACCACAGTTCTGAATTGGGCAGAACGGCTTGTCTTTCCTTCCATTTCTTTCAGAAGTTTTAAACGATTATCTCTGTATGTGCAATTCTCGCCAGCAAAACGGGAAGCATAAACTCCGGGTTTGCCATTTAATGCATCCACAAACAATCCTGTATCATCAGCAATTGTAAGTAAATTTGTAAAACGTGCACATTCAATTGCTTTCTTAATTGCGTTTCCTTCGATTGTATCTCTATCTTCAATAACATCAGGCATGTTCGGGAAATCTGAAGCTGAAATGATTTCTACTTCCAGTTCTTTTAAGATTTCCTTTATTTCAATAATTTTATCTTTGTTCCTGGTTGCTAAAAGGAGTTTTGTCATTTGATGTGTCTGATCCATTTCTTAATTCTTCTGAGTATATTCTTATCTAGGAATCTTTCTGCTGCTAAAGTGATCTTTTGAAGCAACTGGAGAACATCTTCTTCCCCGCTCCAGTTATCCAGAACCACTTGTTTATCGATTTCGTTGAGAACAATGTTCAAACCAAAAACCACCAGAACAATATCATCTATATATCCAATGACAGGAATAAAATCCGGTATAATATCAATTGGGGATATCACATAAGCGATTATTCCACTGATAATAACCTTTTGGGTAGCAGGAACACGTTTATCAACTGCAAGTCTGCACAAAAGTATAAAGAAATCAGGTAAAGTTAGAACGTATTCAGTGAATTTTCCTGCTGTATGACCAGCTTTATCTTCTGCAAATTTCAAAATCCTTTTTCGTAATATCTCATAGAACTTTAACTTCTTCTTATCCTCTGTGAAAACTACCTTTTCCTTGATCTCTTCTTTTTCTCCTTTCGGGATTTCCTTTGCTTCAACTTCTTCAACAACTTCGCTTGCATCTGCCGGTTCGATCGTAGTTTCTTTATACATCTTTCCTCCTAATTCAACCCTTTCAGAATTTCCCTGGTTTTATCGAGTTTAGTTTTAACTTCTTCAAATTTTTCTTTTTCCTTTTGTATGATGGATTCTGGTGCGTTAGTTAAAAACTTACTATTAGATAATTTACTGTTTATCTTTTGAAGTTCTTTCTCAAGTTTAACAAGTTGTTTTTCAAGTTTTTCTTTTTCCTTCTTAATATCAATCAGTCCTTCCAAAGGAAGATAAATTTCTATATTCTGGACTACAACTGCTATACTGGATTTTGGCTTTTTAATATCTACACCAATTTCCATTTTGGAAACTTTTGCAAGCTTTAGAAAGTAGTTCTTATACTGATTTAGAAGTTCTATTTGAGTTTTGTCTGTAACTTTAATTACAATTTCAATTTCCAATCCTGGAGACAGATTAACCTGTTTACGTAAATTCCTGATAGCAGTAATTGATTCTTGAATTAGATTCATTTCTCTATCGATTTTTTCGTCAATCCATGACTTATCTTTCTTTGGAAAGGAAGCAATAACAAGAGCTTCTTCTTCCATCGAGAAATAATGCTTAATTCCCTGCCATATCTCTTCTGTAATAAATGGCATTATCGGTTGGAGTAATCTCATTGAAGTTTGAAGAACATCGAGTAAAATATACTTTGCAGTGAGCTGAGCTTTTCTATCTTCTTTATTGTATATTCTATCTTTAGAAAGTTCCAGGTACCAGCTACAGAATTCTCTCCAGATGAAATCCATCAATGTATTTGCTGCATCATTAAAACGAAGAGATTCGTAATTTTTCCTGGTTTTTTCTATAACTTCATTCAGCCTGCTGTAGATCCATTTATCTGAAAGTTCCAATTTAAGTTCATCTCTTTTCGGAAGTCCTTCTATCTTTTCCACATTCATCATAATGAAGCGATAGGCGTTCCATATTTTATTAGCAAAATTCCGTCCTGTTTCAAGGATAGAATTGGAATAATAGCTATCCTGACCTTTGGGGCTGGCAAAAATTATGCTGAATCGAAGTGCATCTGCTCCAACTTTTTCAATAATATCTAAAGGATCAGGTGAGTTACCCAGAGATTTGCTCATCTTTATTCCTTTTTCATCACGAACCATTCCATGAAGAAGAACAGTATCAAAGGGTATTTTATTTTTGAACTCAAGCGTAGCCATGATCATCCTGGCAACCCACAGATAAATAATATCAGGTCCGGTTACAAGTAAATTCGTGGGAAGGAAATATTCAAGGTCTGCAGTTTCATCGGGCCAGCCAAATGTTGAAAAGGGCCAGAGCCAGCTTGAGAACCAGGTATCGAGTACATCTTCATCCTGTTTGAATTTGTTGTGACCGCATTTTGGACAGGCTTCTGGTTCTTCTTTGGCAACAACGATCTCTGCACAGTTTTGGCAATAATAAACCGGGATTCTGTGTCCCCACCAGATCTGGCGCGAAATACACCAGTCACGGATATTTTCCATCCAGTGCAGGTAAACCTTTAACCATCTTTGAGGATGAAATTTAATTTTTTCTTCTTTAACAACTTCGATCGCTTTTTTTGAAAGCGGTTTCATTTTAACGAACCATTGATCGGAAAGATATGGTTCTATCGGAGTATCGCAACGATAACATTGACCAACAGCGTGTTTGTGCTGCCTGATCTCACCTAAAAGTCCCAGTTCTTTTAAACGTTCAACTACTTTCTCCCGGGCTTCAAATCTATCCAAGCCTTCAAATTCTTTACCTGCATTTTTGTTCATAACAGCATGTTCATCCATAATAGTGACCTGCTCAAGATTGTGACTGAGACCAATTTCATAATCGTTTGGATCGTGTGCAGGGGTTATTTTCACACAGCCAGTTCCAAATTCCATATCAACATAATCATTTGCAATAATCGGGATTTCCCTGTTAACTAAAGGCAGGATAACAGTTTTGCCAACCAGGTTTTTGTAACGTTTATCTTTGGGATTAACTGCAACAGCAGTATCACCGAGCATGGTTTCAGGGCGTGTAGTTGTAACAGTAACAAATCCTTTTCCATCTTTGAAAGGGTATTTAATATCCCAAAGGTTTCCCATTTTTTCTTCATGTTCAACTTCATCATTGGAAAGAGCAGTAACACAACGAGGACACCAGTTTATAATACGCTTACCTTTATAGATAAGACCTTTTTCATAAAGCCTGATGAAAACTTCTTTAACTGCTTCAGAGAGTCCTTCATCCATAGTGAATCTCTGACGGTTCCAGTCACAGGAAGCACCAAGTTGTTTGAGCTGTTCGATAATTCTTCCACCCTTTTCTTCTTTCCATTTCCAGATTCGTTTAATAAGCTCCTCTCTACCAACCTCATGTCGTGTTTTCCCTTCTTTTGCCAGTTCTTTTTCAACCATATTCTGAGTTGCAATTCCAGCATGGTCAACACCTGGAAGCCAGAGAGTCGGAATTCCAGTCATCCTTTTATAACGTATCATCACATCCTGAAGAGTATTATTCAGAACGTGACCCATATGCAAAATATTCGTAACATTCGGGGGTGGGATTAAAACTGTGAAAGGCTTTTTATTCTTATCTATTTTAGGTGAGAAATAACCATTTTCTATCCAGTACTTATACCATTTCTTCTCAATATTTTGAGGTTCATATTTTTTATTTATTTCCATATTATTTGTCCCTGTTTGTTTATAAATGTTTAATTTTTTTCACTTCTTCAATAAAATACCTGTGTGATGGGAACGCGATTTCAGGTAATGAATCAAACGCCACATAACGCGCTTCAGCAGCATCATCACCAGCCTGAAGCTTACCTCCAGTAACTTTCATAAGAAAGCCAAATGAAATCACTTTTTCATATAAAGGAGAAAAATCAGTATAAAAACCGAGAAATTCTATAATTTCACCATTCAATCCTGTTTCTTCTTTCATCTCTTCAATTGCACATTCATCAGGATTTTGATTTATCTCAATATACCCGCTTGGTAATGCCCATCTTCCAACTCCGGGTTCAAATTTTCTTTTTATTATTAGCACTTCTTTTTTTTCGTTTATAATTACGCATGCAGAAGCTGGTATAGGATTCTTATAATATATCCAACCGCATTTTTCACAATGAGGACGTAATTTTTCCTCATTATCGTTCTGGATTGTAAGTTCATTTCCACAACGAATACAGTAATTAATTCCTTTATAAGAATCCTTTTTCAAAGTCATTTTTTAACTCTTAACCTTTAATCCAATCTTAGAAAAATTCTCACCTTCAACAATATAAATACATTTCTCCAGGATATCAAAATCACTTATAAAACGAATCTCCTCTTCTGCTGTAAAGGTCGATAAAGTTTTCCCATTTATATTATTCAAAAGATTAATTTTGTTTTTCGATAACATCAGGATAACACTGCTGTCAAGTCGCTTATATTTATCAAGAGAAATTTGGAATAGAGTATATTTTTCTTGAAGATCATCCGGGATAAAACCGCTATCTATCTTCCAGGCCAATTTTCCATTATCTCTATGAAGACAGTGAATTTGCTCATTTTTTGTAAGAACCAACAAGCGATTAGCATCAATCAGTTCAATGCTGATAATATTGCTTACGAAGGATTTTTCCCATTTCATTTTTTCGCATTTCTTATTAAAAACTTTTAGAGCATTTTTAGCCACAAAATAAATATGTTTATGGTCAAAATATGG
>JAGLWO010000484.1 GCA_023133395.1 Candidatus Cloacimonadota bacterium
CACTTTCGGAGATCGGGAACAATATCGACGAACTTTACGGTTTCTGGCAGATCCTGCTGGGAACAGAAGCTAAAGAACCTTCCCGAATAGACATAACTATATACGATTCTGAAACAATGCAATATGCTATGATGGAAAAACCCGAATTGGAAAAAGCTGCTGGTGATTTTTTAGCAGAAGTAGAAAAAACCAGTCCCACCATTCAAACTTTGGAACTAACCGGGAAGATGATGAAGAAGAATTATTGTATGGCAAAAGGTGAATTTCTACCATCTTTAAATTTGCAATTTTCTTACCAGTTCGAAAGTGATGATGAATTTGATTTTGACGGTGACGATAATTGGAACCTGGTTGCTGCGTTTTCCGTTCCTATTTTTACAAGTGGGACAAATTATTCCAACCTGAAAAAAGCAAAATACGATCTTAAAAAAACACAATATGAAACTGAATCTGCGTTGGAAAATTACCTGGTTGCTGCTAAAAATGTTTTTCACAAACTGGTTACAAAAGCCAGAACTGTGGAAGATAATAAAACAGCATTGGAATTTGCACAGGAAAATCACAAGATAATTAATGAACTTTATGAGCAGGGAATGGTGACTAACAGCGAACTTTTGGATGCGGAAGCCATGCTCTTTGGCAGCGAGATGAATCTGGTTGCATCCTATTATGATTATATTCTACTAAAATATGAAATAAAAAAATACACGGAATAACAGGAGGATAAGATGTTTAAGAAATTAATAATATTGGCTGCTGTATTTGCTATCGTACTTACAGGTTGCCAAAAGAAAATCGAACAGGAAAAAGTTAAAGAAGAATTTACAGGCGCAAGAGAAGTGAAAGTTGCCACATCCAGAATGGGTGATATTTCCAGCTATATTGAATTCAGTGGAAAAATTAAAGCAGAAAAAACAGTCAACATTGCACCGTCGATGTCCGGAAGAATTGATAAACTGATAGTGGATGTGGGAAGCGTAGTTAAGAAAGGTGACTTACTGGTAAAACTGGATGATACACAACTGAAACAAGCCAAAACTCAATATGTCAATATGGAAAAGAATTACAAAAGAATGAAGGAACTGCAGAAAACCGGAGCTATCGATGGAGCTACTTTCGACGAAGTGGAAACCGGATACAAAGTAGCAAAATCTTCCTACGAATTCATGCTGGAAAACACCGAGATAAAAGCTCCTATCAATGGTGTAATTACTATGATCTATAAAAAACAAGGTGAACATTATGATGCCATGATGGACCCGATGCTACTGAGGATGATGAACTTAGATGAAGTAAAGGCAAAGATACAGGTCTCCGATACTGATATAAATAAGATCATGAAAGGACAGAAAGTTCTACTGAGGGTAAGCAGTTCCGATGAAGAATTTTCCGGTAAGGTATCTTTCGTATCTCCCGAAGCGGATATGATGTCAGGAACTTTCAATGTGGAAATTGCTGTAAAGAATAGAGATAATATCCTAAAACACAACCAGTTCGCTCGCATTAAGGTTCTCACAAAAACATCTAAAAATACGATAATTGTTCCACAGCAGGCTATTCTGGATGCAAATCACGTTTTTATTATAGAAAATGACAAAGCAGTTAAAAAATATGTAACACTGGGCTTGGAAAATGAATACGAGATTGAAATCACAGAAGGACTGCAAGATGGCGAAACAGTAATTATCCGCGGGAATATAGGTCTCTCCGAAGGGGATAATGTTGAGATTAGCCATTAAGAACATGAAATGAAAATGATAAATTACAAATTGTTAACTACAAAACCTTGCAAATGGTTTGCTCCCCTTTGTACTGTGTCCGGCTTTCGACGGAAGGGGAGATTAAGAGGGGTTTTCTTAACCTCCCGCCTTCACAAAGTTTCGGCGTGGCAGGTCGCAATGGTTGGTCTGGTCGAAAATAAACACAACAGTTCGAAAGTTTTTTTAAATCCGTGTAAATCCGCTTGCTTTGTCGTAGCTTTAGCGAAGACAGGCGGCTAAATAAAAAAGGAATAAAAAATGAAATTAGCAGAATTTTCAGTAAATAAACGAGTAACAATATTTATTATAACAGTACTCATTATAATTATGGGCGGGATATCTTTCTTCAGATTAGGTCTGGAAATATTCCCGGATATGGATTACCCGGTCATTTCGATTGTGACTTCCTATTACGGGGCTTCTCCGCAGGATATTGAAGAGACAGTAACGGAAACGATTGAGACGGCAATTGCTTCTGTAAAAAATATAAAAACTATTAAATCTGAAAGCCTGGAGAATGCTTCTTTGATAATGGTTGAATTTAACTGGGGAACTAATCTTGATTTCGCAGCGCAAGATCTGCGGGATGTGATCGATCAGATAACAGATTATCTGCCTGATGATGTATCCAGACCGCTTGTAATGAAGTTCAATCTGTCGCAAATGCCGATATTGATGTATGGTGTAACCGGTGCGGAAAATACATACGAACTTCGCAAAGTATTGGAAGATGAAGTATCCACTAAACTCAAACACCTGAAAGGTGTTGGAACAGTGATGATATATGGTGGTGATGAACTGGAAAAACAGATCATCGTAGATAAAGAAAAGATCGAGCAATATAATATCTCCATCGATGATATTGTGCAGATAGTGGCAGCAGGTAACCTGAATATGTCTGCCGGACATATCCAGAAAAGAAAAGACGAATACCTGCTGAGAACGATGGCTCAATACAAATCTATCGAAGAGATAAATAATTTACCGATAAAGTTTACTAACACCGGTAAAACAATTTACCTGAAAGATGTAGCTTCAGTGCAGGATGGCTTTAAAGAAAGACGCAATAGATTTAGAACTAACAAAATGCCAACAGCCATGATCATTGTTGCCAAGGAGTCCGGAGCAAATACTCTCACAGTAACAGATCGTGTAAAAAAAGAGGTAGTTGTTATCGAAGAAGAATTTAAAGATGATCTTAAATTCTACTTGGTGATGGATATGGGACTTCCAATATCCAGAATTACTTCCGGAGCCGTAGCAAACCTGATAGTTGGTGGTATCCTGGCTATTGCTATCATGTTCATGTTCCTTCGTAACTGGCGACCAACCATGGCAATTTCATTGGCAATTCCTATTTCTGTAGTAGCCACATTCATTCCTATATACCTGGCTAATTTTACACTGAATATAATGACACTGGGAGGTCTTGCATTGGGTGTGGGAATGCTGGTGGATAACTCCATTGTGGTTATAGAAAATATCTATCGCCACCTAGAGATGGGAAAAACCAAGTTTCAGGCTGCTAAGGTTGGTGCAAGTGAAGTTGCAATGGCTATCACAGCTTCCACACTCACTACTATCGCCGTATTTTTCCCGATGATCTTTGCCGAGGGAATGACAGGTATCCTGGTTCGTGGACTTGCACTTACAGTTGCATTTTCACTGGCTGCGTCACTCTTTGTTTCGCTCACCATTGTACCTGTGATCGCATCTATTCTTTTCCGCAAAGCAAAAGATAGACCCCAAGTTGATAAGTCGGAAGCTTTTTTCGAAGGAATAAAAAACAGATACAAAAAAGTGCTTATCTGGGGATTGGCTCATAAAATCAGGACGATTGTAATAGTAGGAGTGCTTTTTCTGCTTACTCTTCTGATTCCAATTCTCGGCGTAATCGGAACGGAATTCATGCCTGAACGGGATATTCCATTTATGGTTCTGAATGTAAAGATGCCTACAGGAACTCCTTTAGATGAATCCGATGCTGTGGTAAAACAGATTGAAGACGTCTTTCTTGAAACGGAAGGAGTGATGAATGTAATGGCAATGGTTGGTCCGATGAGTGATGCGCAGGCATTGGCCGATCCAACTAATCCGCAGGAAGTGAACGAATCACAGGTCTTCGTAAGGTTACATGAACAATCTGACCGCGAACTGACCTACAAAGAAATACAAGAACAGGTTCGCAGTAAACTTCCAAAGGTAGAAGGAGCCGAATTTAACTTTATGTCCAGTGAAGAGATGATGGGTGGAGGAGGAGCCAAACCAATTGAAATAAGTATTTATGGAAAAGATCTGGATAAACTGAAAGAAATCTCACTGTTGATAGAAAGCCGCATGAACAAAGTGGAACATGTTACGGATGTCGTTAACAGCGTAAAGGAAGGGAAGCCCGAATATCATATTATAATAGATAAAGATAAAGCTTTCAAGTACGGGCTGACAGCCGCACAGATCGCATCTGCCATTAAAACTTCTTCCCTGGGAACGCTTTGTGGGATCTTCCGAAAAGGTGGGGAAGAAATAAACATCACAGTACGTCTGGAAGAAGAAAAACGTAATAGCTTTGAAGATATAATGCATTTTTCCATTATCTCCCCAATGGGCTTTTCTGTTCCTTTAAACCAGATAGCCCACCTTGAACCAGCTGAAGGACCACGCAAGATAACCCACGAAAAACAGAGCAGGAAAGTTCTGCTCTCAGCCAGCGTGACCGGTACCAATGATATGGGTGGTACAGTTAAAAACATTCAAGCTGCCATTGCTGATATTGAGGAGAATCTTCCTTCGGGCTATTATTTGGATTATGGGGGAGCTTATGAAGATATGCAGGAAGCATTTGTAACTCTGGGACTGGCACTTCTGCTGGCTATTATTCTGGTTTACAGTGTAATGGCATCTCAATTTGAATCGCTACGGCAACCGTTTATAGTGATGTTCACCATGCCACTGGCAGTTATCGGAGTTATGCTGATTTTAGGCATTACAGGAACAACCCTTTCCGTAGTTAGTTTTGTGGGAGGGATAATTCTGGCAGGTATTGTGGTGAATAACGGTATCGTGCTTATCGACCACATTAATCAATTGCGGATGAGTGGAATGGTGAAATATGAAGCTATCCTGCAAGGTGGTATGGACAGGTTACGACCGGTTCTGATAACTGCCATTACTACAATAGGTGGAATGCTGCCTATGGCTATCAGCAGCGGTGAAGGTTCCGAAATGAAATCTCCCATGGCTCTCACAGTTATCGGTGGTCTTATTAGCGCTACTTTCCTTACATTAATCGTTATTCCTATAATATATAGTGTTGTAGCTAAGAGGAAAAAGAGAATAGAAGAATAGATTAGTTGAACTGGTTGAATTCGTTGAATTGGGAAAAGACCTTGCGAACCGTGTCAGGTTATTGACTGATAGTTTACTCCCCTTTGTAAGGGGAGATTAAGAGGGGTTTTCTTAACCTTTTCAAGGTTGTGTAGAGAAAACCCTTATTCTTTTTTTTTCTCAACAGGTATAATCCAATACCGGCTGATGTGAAAAGAAAGATGCTAAATATTCCTTCAATTACCGGAGAAAATTGAAGATACTCTTTCAAGAGTGAACGAGCTACAAGATCACATCATCCCGGGTTTCTGGTTTTGTTCCGAACGTCTCACAACTTCTTTTATGCGGCGCTGTCTGGTTGCTTCTCTTTTAGCTGCAGATACCCAGCCGATATACATATTCTTGTATGAATCTGCAAAATTATTGAAATTAAACCAAGCTGTTTCATTAGTTTTCAAAGCTCTTTCCAACTCAGGTAACATTTCAATTTTTCGTGTAGAAGAATATGCTTTCTTCCATTTTCTATTCTTTTTTGCAGTATCGATCTTTTTTAAACCCGCGGGTGTCATCTTTCTTTCTTTCATCATCTTTTCAGCTCGTTTCCTATTTATCTCCGACCAGACACTGTTATCGTTTAGAGGTGTATATTTCTGCATATATTTTTCATCATCGATCTTTTTTATTAAGCTATCGATCCAACCAAAACAAATAGCTTCTTCTACTGCATTCTCATAAGAAATTCTTGGTTTACCTGTATGTTTTTTATAGTAGATGAGCCATATTTCATTTTGAGTAGCATGATTTTCTTCCAACCACTTACGCCATTGTTGGTGGGTGGTAACGTAAAGAGTATTTTCCATATTTACTCTATTTCTTTCCCACAATAAATACTGCAGATGCTGGTGCAAATCCGTTTTTGATTATATGTTCTTTTATTTTTTCACCTTCTTTTTTTAAAAATGAATATTCTTTTCTATCTTTTATTCTCTCCAAACCCATCTCGATGACCTTCAGTTGTCCGTTTACAAATTTTTCCTCTTTGGGATTTTCAATGTTCCAAGCATATTCTACAACATCATAATCAGTAAGCTCCAGAGAATCTGCTATGTTTTTTATCTCATCTTTAGAAAAGGTCGGATCGTGTTTCTCACCGAATATCGTATCGATCTTTGCCCACCAGTGATGCAAGAGAACGTGTGATCTCCGGGCTTCATCCTGTTGGTTGGAAAGCATTTCATTGATAATGAAATTACCACCTTTTTTCAATACACGCTTCATCTCGTTAAGTGTTTTTTTGAGGTCAGGCATATGATGAAGTGAATTGGAAATGCACACTGTATCGAAGCTTTCATCTTGAAAAGACATATTTGCAGCATCTATGATCTGGAATTTCACATTTTTGAACTTTTCTTTGAATGCCTTTTCTACCCGTTCAGAAGTATCAATAGCAGTTATACTTGTAAAGCTTTTGAATTCTTTGATAAGGTTAATGAATTCGCCTCTGCCAGTTGCTACATCGAGAATATTCCCACCATCGATTTCCTTTAGTTTCTTTTCCAGATTTTGCATTTTACTCCTGTTCAAATACGCTTTGAAGGTTATAAATATTACGATTCAATCAAAATAATTGAACTTGCTAACCTTGAAGATTTCAATACTTATTGAAATTTATAGATTCCCATTGTCATAGAATGATAAGGATGCGTTTTATTTCTAATATTTCCCCAGGATTTTACTGGAAAGCAGCAGGTTGATCTCTTCCTGTTTTCGCAACAAATTATAGTGGTGATTATTATATGAAAGCTGGGCGTTCTGGTGATCTATCTTTGCTCTATCCATATCCAGCAGGCTGATCATTCCCAGCCTGTACTGCTCCTGCGCCATGTTTAGGTTATCTTCCGCTAATTTCAGTTTATCGGAGTACAGAGTGTACGACCGGTTAAGTGTTTTCAGATCGTTCTGAAGATTGGTAAGTTCGATGGTGTAATCTCGCTTACTGGTTTCAAAATCAATTTTTTGCACTCTGAGATTGCGCTTTGAACGTGAATATGCTTCACCTTTTTCCAACAGGTTAAAGATGTCGTAACTGGCAGAGATAGAGAGTGTATTGCTGGTTCGCAAATATTCATCATAAGCGTTAATATCGTTGTCATCATTATGAAGAACAGAATAGCTCAGGGTAAAGGATGGCAGGAAGTCCATCATTGTTTGAACCAAGCGGACCTTGCTGCTGGTAAGGCTGTTTTTCTTTTGAAGCAAAGCGTTATTAGATTGGAAGGAGTTTTTTTCATTGGAAATATCAAATTCCGGTTCCACAAAATCATACCCTTCGTCTGCCATATTCAAGTAAGAAAAAAGATCTTTTCGAGTTTTGAAAAGTGAATTCTCAGCTTCATTTACAGCAATTTCATAATCGATTAGTGATATCTCGCTCTGTTTAAGTTCCAATAGTGATTTCTCACCGGCATCATATTGCACTTTTACCTGATTGTATATTTTTTGCTGAAGTTCCAGATTCTTTTTTTGTATTCCCAGTATTTTCTGTGATTCCAGTACATTGAGAAAACTGGAAAAAATATAATAAGCTATCTGTTTTCTTTTTTCATCCAGGGATAGATCAGCATTTTTCTTGTCCAGGATGGAGGTGTGTATATTGTAATAGGTAGGTTCATTCAAAAAAATGCTTTTACTGATGGAGAGTGATGCACTTGCATTCCATTCAGGATCGATAGCATCAAGGTTTTTATCTTTTCCTGCATAAATCGAAACCGATGGCAAAACACCATACAGGCTACTGCGCAGATAGCTTATTGAGTTCTTGTTATTTGCGAGCTCACTTTGAATGTCGTACGATTTCTCCAGTCCTGTTTCTATCAATTGTTCCAGTGTGTACTCCTGTGCAAAAACCAGCGCAGGAAAAATGATGAGTATTAATAGTATTTTTTTCATTTTAAACCTCTTTTTATTTTTCTAAGACCAGCAGTGATTATACTACCTTATTTAGCAATACTTTTTTTTCGGAACATCAGCGGGATCTTATCGTTATCGGGGACGCCGATCTGGATTAGTTCCCAATCTTTATCGTAATCTTTTATTGCATGTCGAAGAACCATAACTTTCTCTTCCGAAGTTGATTCTGTCCCTTCCCAGTGGATTATTTCCACTCTGTATTTTACAGTCTTCTTTGTGCCCCAGGTAGAGGATTGTATTCTTATTGACTTAAAATTGATGGTCTCGTTTTTTAAGTTTGTTAAGTTTATTTATTTGGAAACTTAACTCGAATTTAATTTCATTCCATAGCTTTCGCTGCGGAATGTAAATATCTGTCGTTCAGACTAATAAAAAATTAAGTGAGTGAAAGGATATAAAAAACGTTTGTGTAGATAGAATTACATAATAAAGCATTACATTTCAAGAGTTATTTGATGGATATTGGAAGTGAAGAAATCGATTTAAATATTATGTAACTTTTTACATTTTCGTCGTTACATATGTAGAGAATTAGGGGA
>JAGLWO010000485.1 GCA_023133395.1 Candidatus Cloacimonadota bacterium
GTAAAAATAAATCTATCTGGGATATGCAAGGCGGTGTCCGGCTGCTGCCGGATTGAATTGCAGTTAATTTCAAATAGAAAAAATAACCGTAACAAGGAGAAATGAAAGAATGTCAGTTGTAACAATGAAGTCTCTTCTGGAGAGTGGAGTTCATTTTGGTCATCAGACTCACAAGTGGAATCCCAAAATGAACAAGTATATTTTCATAAAAAGAAATGGAATTCACATTTTAGATCTAAAACAAACCCTGGATGCAGTTAATGAAGCTTATATGTTTCTCAAAGAAATTGTAAGCAAAGGTGAAACAGTACTTTTTGTTGGAACAAAAAAACAAGCCAAAGAAGCAATTGAAAATGCTGCCAAAAAGTGTGGTGCTTTTTATATATGCAATCGATGGTATGGTGGAATGCTCACAAATATGCGGACTATCCGTCGTAGTATTGAAAAATTAGACTATTATGAACAAATTGTTGAAGATGGCACTATCAACAGCTTCACAAAATTAGAAGCTCAGAAGATGAAGAAAATTTATGACAAAATCAATTCTGCTCTCAGTGGAATTCGTGACATGGATAAACTCCCCGGTGCTGTTTTCATCGTTGATACGATTAAAGAAGGAATTGTGGTTAACGAAGCACGCAAACTTAATATTCCCATTGTTGCAATGGTGGATACAAATGCAGACCCGGATCTTGTAGATTATATTATCCCAGCAAATGACGATGCTATTAGAGCCATCTTTTTACTTACCGATATTATGGCAAACGCAGTTATCGAGGGCAAACAGATCCTTCTTGAAGGAGCAGGTATTGTTCAACCAGAAGAAGAGAAAAAAGCAGAAGTAACAACTGAGAAAGAACCAAAAGAAGAAAAACCAGAAGCAAAAGCTCCTCCGGAAAAAGAAATTAAGAAACTGGAAAAGAAAGAAAAAATAGAAGAAGAATTTAAAAAACCTACAACTAAAAAAGAAATAGCAAAAAAAGTCATACCCAAAGAAATCAAAGTAGAGAAAAAAAAGACCGAAAAAAAAATAACAAAAAAAGAGATAACAATAAAAAAGAAACCCGAAGAAAAGAAAAAACCAGAAAGAAAAG
>JAGLWO010000486.1 GCA_023133395.1 Candidatus Cloacimonadota bacterium
TTTGGCACTGGCTTTCTGTTGCTCAGCATCATGGTCTTCCAACCAGACTTATGGATTGGACTTATTCCCCATATGTAGCAATGCATTTTGCAACAGCAAATATCGAAAGGTTCGGAGTAGATGGAGTTATTTGGGCAGTTAATTATGTTGAAGTAAATAAAGAACTTCCAGCAATATTGAAAAATGAACTTCATAAAGAAGGAGCCAATGTCTTTACTGTAAAAATGCTTTTGGAACATGTACAATCTTTAACAGATCTTGGTAATCTGGCGAAAAAAGATTTTGTTCTCTTCATTGAGCCACCATCCATAGACGACAGATTTATAAATCAGTTTGCGTTCTTTTCTATATCCTCAAATCCTAATCTGATTCTTGATGAGTGGCTTTTAGAGTATCCAAATATCTGGAGAAAGATTATCTTACCAAAAGAACTAAAATGGGAAGTTCGGGATAAGCTGGATCAAGCAAATATTACTGAAAGGGTTATGTTCCCTGGACTTGATGGCCTTAGCTCCTGGCTGAAAAGACAGTATAGTCCGAAGGTGTGAACTTAGGAGGATGTATCATTTGCCTAACGGTTCGAATTAAACATTGTTACACTTATTATTTCAGTTTTTTTGAATTTTGAATAAATGCGTTTCAAGTATAAGTGATCTTAGTGATTCGCTATTATTCTAAAACCACCTTGGCAAGTTTTCTTAATGTACAATTCTGTAGTGGCTAATAATCGTAGGATATCTGGAGAAACTGCTGATTTACTAATTCCAGGTTGGACCACGATAACATTGAAATCAATTTTTGATGTTCTAGATTTATTTTTAAAAAACTCTAAGTCCTTAATACTACCTTTCAAAAATCTTGAATGACCTGTTTGTTGCCATCTAGCTTCTCTATTTTTAATTTCTTTATATAATTCTTTCAAACCTTTATGTTTTATTTTAATTGATTTTTGAGCTTGACCACATACTGTATATAAATCTCTAATATCCGCACCTGGTCTATTATTTATTGCATTTTTGCAATGGACAAGAGTAAGATTTATAGTCCTATCATCTATTATTGTTAGACAAACCAGATCACCAGCTTCACCTTTGCCATCATCATTAATAATCAAATCATATTCATTAGCAAACATTTTAAATGTTCTATATTGAATTGTATCTTGTTTTTGCTCTTTACCCATTGATTCTTGATTTAGAGGTATGTTTTCCCAATCCCACTCTTCAATGCTATCTGCATCAAAAGCATCAGGTTCAAGATTTGGTTGTATTAAATACTTGTGATAAGAATTGCTGCCATCACTATAATTGATAATGAAAGGATCTGCAACGATGTATTCTTCTAACGATTTTGGATCAGATCTTCCTATTTTAAAGTAGACTTTAGGACCATTAATAAGACTGTATTTATACCCTCCATCTAAATTTTCATTAATTTCAAAAGTATAAATACTTGCTATTTCTTCTGAAGAGATTTTTATCTCTATAGGATTCGAACATCCAATATTATTAATATCAATATCAACTAAGTAGAGAGGAAGTACCATTTCATCTATTATCAGAGAGACCTTATCAAAGCTTTTTAATTGTAACTTTTCTCCCCATTCAATAGAAATAGCAGGCTCTGTATGGTATGTACTAAGCGATAAAGGTCTAAGGAAATTTTTTGTGATATTGTCTTCTAGAGTATCTGAATTCACCTTAATCCATATCCTATTGCACCAATCCATCCATTCATCAATTGTTCCTCCATTCATAGACCAAATTTTTCCTTTTCTTTGTGCAGCACCCCATAAGACTCTTTCTCCTTCCTCATAACCTAGACATGCAATATTACTAAGATTAGATTCCTTTTTCTCTATCTCAGATAATCCTTTTGTCACATCTGGTCCAAAATATTGAGTAAAACTGATTACACCAGTCTTGGAAGAACCTAGATTTTTGGCTAAGGGTAATTGAACATTATTAAGCACATTAAATATCTTAGAACCAGTTACTAACTCAGCTTTATTATTAAAGAGTTTATTAACAATCATCTCCACTCTGAAACCATTATAATCGTTGCAATAGATAAATAGTGATGATTCTTCTTTATTCCAATATGCAATGAACAGCTTGTGTAATATATCGTTTATCCCTTGTAACTTCCCCCATTTTACATCGTTTTCATGTACTCCCAGAATGATTAATATTTTCTGAGAAATACTTAGTGAATGATAGTGTTTCATTTTCTTAGGAAGAATATCTTTGAAGCATAAAGGATCCCATTCGTCGACATTTACTTTATAAATTTGTGTTGTGAATGTAGGTCTTAAGTTTCTTAATGATATTTGATGTGAAAGTGTGCCATTTTGTTTCAAATTTTCGATTAGGTCTTGAAGTTTTATTTCTCTTTCAATTCTTTCTTCGCTGAGTCTCATAATTATATCATCCCATGCAGCATTTGCAGAATATAATTTACCTAAACCTTTTTCAACCTCTGGGTCTGCTATATTTAAGACTACTGCTGCATCACCAACATTTTTCGATTTTCTGGTAAATCGACCAATGAATTGAAGTGTTATAGCCAAGGATTTATGATATTCATGTATTGCAGCAATTTTGAGTTCAGGAAGGTCAAAACCTTCTCCTAACATATCTACACATATCACTATTCTTGAGGATCTATCTAAAATCTTTGATAAACTTTGTTCGTTTTCGGATTTTGATTTCCCAGTGTGTACAACAACAGGATTTAGATCCGGAGCTAATTGAATGTATATTTTAGCTAGTTCATCAGCATTTTCTTTATCATTTGTTCTTGCCATAATTAAATGATCAAAAGATTTATTTCTATTTTCAAGATCACCTCTTAATATTTCAATTGCTTTTCTCGCAACTTTTAAATCACATTCTCTTTTTGCACCATACTCCTCTATAGGATAGAATCTAATAGACTTATAATACCCATCTTTTTGAGCATCTCCTAATTTATAATTAAATATAATCTTTCCTCCGACCTCCTTCTCATCATTTCTAAACGGCGTAGCAGTGAATTGGCTAACTCTCTTATTTAAAAACAAATCTCTAATCTTATCCCAAGTATTCGCCGGTGAATGATGTGCCTCATCAATAAACAGATCAGTGCAACCATTAATGAGTTCTTTAACAGCATCTTTATTTGAACAAGCCAAGATATTAGGTGTAGCAATTATTGCGTTTGAATTTTCTAATAATTTTTGTGCTTCTTCAATAGTTTGAATATTCTTTTTTATAATTGCTACCCAAGGTCTTTCTATTGAATATGGAAGAACACCAATCAATGGTAGGATTCCGAATTTTAAGAATTTTTCAGATAGTTGTTTCCTAAGTACATTTGATGGTACTAATATCAGGACTCTTGGTAATCGTCGATATGCTAATGTAGCCAACATGGTTTCAGTTTTTCCTGTACCAGTTGGCATTACTATTGTAGCTGGATCAAAACTGCTTCCAATACTAAAATGAGCCGAAACTGCATGTAGAGCTCCTAGTTGTGCTGATCTTAGACCCGGAATATTAGCTTCTTCATATTCTTCCTTAAATACAAACTTGCCTTTCCAAGAATCAACAATTTGCTCTGGAGTAAGTTCTTTTAATAAAAATTCAGGAATATACTTCCACTTGAGTTTAGCATCTATTGATAATTCATTAATGGGATCATTTAAAGAGCACGATAAAATTGGTCTTTTGATATTTGGGTTATTATTTGCTCTTTTCTTCTTCAGGTAAATGAGATGAAATGGATTCTCTAGGTTTGTTTGTATCTCATAATAGCCAGTATATTCACCATCAAACAATGTAGCTTCTATTACATATTCCTGAATTGATAAACGAGAAACATAATTTTTTCCGACTTTCTTCTTTTTAAAAGAATGTGACGGTAGTCTGATTTCACCTTTCCAAAATGGGATTAATGTCATCTATATACTTCCTTTGCTTTAGTTCCAACTGTATAACATTGTTAGTATTTTTATTAACATTAAATAACTTATACTACTGATATGCTTTAACTACTTCCTATTCACAATATTACTCATATAATTTCGAATTAGATTCTTATACAAACAAATCATTCATTTATTTTCAATATAGCTATTCCTTCTCTACTTCTTTCAAATGTTTCATTTCTTCGTACCTTGCCAAACCGAAACTGCGGAAATGGAAGTTAATTGTCAAACAGAAAATAGATTAGCGTTGTGAAATAAATGGAAAACGGGAGTAACGGAGGATAGGATAAAGGAATTAGGAAAAATCTGAGATTCTTCGTTTGAAGAGCAAGCAGAGTTTCTCAGAAAGACAGATTTTTTATTATCAAATCTTCAATGGTATATCGAAAATCTGAAATCAAATCTTCTTGCGGTTTCTTATGTTCTCCCTTTGAATCAAAGGGAAACACGCCTTCGTTAAAACTATGGCGGTGCAGGCAGTAGAGGGATTCTTCTATTGATTTAAATGAAATCGTTGAGTCGAGAACAACCAGCCTGCAATCCTCGACTCACATTTTCCGGCTTCAGCCGGATCATTGCGAGTCAAGTCTTACTAATTCTTCAGGGCAGGGATTTTAATTAAATATCATCATCTGTTGTTTCAGCTTCATTTTCAGCATCTTCACTGATAATCTCTGAATTTTCTTTATCGGCAGCTAAAGTTTTATTTAACTTTCTCTGGCGCTTTTCTTCCTGCTTTTTCTTCTTTGCTATCTCTTTCTGACGTTTTTCATACTGATAATTTTTTTTAGCCAATTTTTCATCCTTAATTAGTCAATTTATTAATATCGCTGTTTTCTACGTGGTTTATCATTCTTAGGTTTAGCAACGTTTACTTTAATGTTTCTCTCATCGATCTCTTTACCATCGAGTTGTTTGATTGCTTCTTCACCTTCTGCCTGGTTTGGCATTTCAACAAATCCAAATCCTTTTGAACGTCCGGAATTTCTGTCGAGAATAACTTTGCATACTGACACATCACCGAAAGGCGTGAACAATTTTCCCAGATCTTCATCCGTCATTTTATAAGACAGATTGCCTACATAAATATTCATCTTCGCTTTCCTCCATAAAAGCACATGGCTTGATAATTTATATCTGCCAGACTTTAAATATCTGATTGGGCAGAGTGGTTTTTTTGTCAAGGATGAAATAGCAAGGGTTGGTTCATGATGTGGAAGCTTAGGAATGAGTGAATTTTAGATTCTTCGTCGAATGCCTAAGTGTGTTCATCCTCAGAAAGACAGATTTCTTTCATTATCAAATCTTCAATGGTATATAGGAAATCTGAAATCAAATCTTCTTGCGGCTTCTTATGTTCTCCCTTTGAATCAAAGGGAGACAGCAGAGGGATTCTTCTATTGATTTAAAAAACTGCGAATTAAATTTACGCAAACATGATAGCGATACTCTTTATCTGAACGGAGGTCTGTTATTGGTGTGATCTCTTTCCCGAGTAAATTTTCTACCCTTGAGAAATCTATTTCAGTTAATGTTTTGTCAGTTATGTAATCTTCGACTTTAAAAAGTCTTCTTGGAAATTCATTCAAGCTTCCGACAGCTAATCTAATTTGAGATATTCTTTGACCGGAAACTTTTTTCATACCAGCTAAAGTGACTTTTGAGATTGTTAAAGTTCTGCGTGACCCAACTTTTTCATAAAATGTTAGGAAGTCTTTTTCTGCATTTTTATCAATAATAATATGTGTTATAATTTCGTTTGATTTCATTACATTTTGTTTATAACCATTGAAAAAATCTTTAATATATATAAGACGACTTTGAGATTTTGATGAAAGCTCAACCTTTGCATCTAAAACCAAAAGAAGTGGTATAACATCAGCGGTTGGCGAGCCATTAGCAATATTACCACCAATTGTAGCAGTATTTTGCAGCAATGGTGAAGCAAAGGATTCTAACGATCTTTGGAAATAGGGAAGATGTCTTTTAATTAAATCAGAATCTAATATATCCATAATACTAGTTGTAGCACCGATTAGTATGATATTGTTCTCTTCAGAGATACCACTCAGTTCTGAAAGATGGTTTATATAAATTATGTTTGCATCTCTTATAATACCATTTTTAATTTGAACATTAAGATCTGTTCCACCTGCAAGAAAGTATTTTTTACTTTTGTCTTCTTCCAGGTTCTCTAATAAATTTTCGACATCTTTTGGTCTAATAAATTTCATTCTAAACCTTTTTTGAAAAATTCTATCCTCGTTATATTCTAAAATGCAATTTTTATTCCTATATTGATTGTAATTAGGATTTTCTTACACATGCCAGCATCACGGATTCGAAGACCTTCTGGTATCCTGTGCAGCGGCAGATGTTGCCAGAAAGAGCTTTCTTGATCTTATCTAGGTTCTTCTCGCCATCTGTCTTCAGATAATAATAGGAGGAAACCAGAAATCCCGGGAAACAGAACCCACACTGAACTGCATTTGTTTCGTCAAAACAATCAATAAGTAATTTTCCAATAGGTTTTTCTGCGATTCCTTCGACTGTGTAAATTTCTTTACCATCTGCGTGAATTGCGTTTAAAATGCAACTTGTTACAGGTTTACCATTCAGAAGAATTGTACAGGCTCCACATTCGCCTTCACCGCAACCTTCCTTTGTACCCAAGAGTCCAAAATCCTCCCTGATAACATCCAGAAGCCTTTTCATCGGGTCAACATCTATGTTAACTTTCTTGTCATTCAAAGTAAATGATATTTTCATTTTTTACTTCTCAATATATGTTTGAGAATCCTTTCAGGGGTCAGTGGTATCTCATCTATGAAAATTCCTGTTGCATTATAGAAAGCATTCCTGATTGCAGGAGCAGGATAATCCATCGGGATCTCACCTAGACCTTTTGCAGTAGTACTGTCCGTATGAATGAACTCTATATCGATTTCAGGAATATCAAAAGTGGTTGGAAGAGCATAATCAGTAAATCCTTGAATTCTTCCATACCCTTTTTTGTAAAAGAATTCTGAAAGTGCATAACCCATTGCCTGGATGTTAGCGCCCTCAACCTGTCCTTCTGCAATTTTTGGGTTTACAATTTTCCCTATATCAAGCACGTTCCAGATTTTTTTTAGTTCAATCTGGTAAATATCCACATGGAAGTAAATTTCTGTTACGCATGCCGCCCAGGAGTAATCTTTGTATGCAACTCCCTGATATGTTTTATCATTAAAAATAACAGAAGGGTCTGGTGTGAAATTTATTCTGTATTCTTTAGGAAATTTTTCCTGATTTTCTTTAATGAATCTTTCAAGGTTTTTAAATTTAAGTTCATTTTTTATTTTTTTAGAAAGTTTGCGGAGTAGATTTCCGATAATGTAAATAGTTCTGGAAGCAACGGTTGGTCCGCTGTTAGGCGTTTTACTCGTATTTGGAAGCTGAACGATAGTTTTTTCTAAGGGATGGTTAAGAGTTTCACTTACCATTTGAGCAAGGGTTGTATGAGCACCTTGACCCATATCCGTATTTGCTACGAAAATCTTGATGATTGCATCTTTTCCAATAACAATTTTTACTTCAGAATTCAGTAATTTTTCCCCACTTCCAGTGTAACCACCACCGTGATATCCGATTGAGATACCAATGCCTTTTTTATCTTTGTGGGTTATATTGAACTTAGAAAATTCTTTTAATTTTTTATGATAATCGGATTTTTTTATAACTATTTCCAGGCATTCATAAAGGTTGTTTTCAGTGATTTTCTGTGTAGTTGGGAACTCATCTCCGATTTTGAAAATATTGTGCTTTCTTAATTCGTATGGGTCCATTTTCATTTGGGAAGCAATTTTATCGATATGAGATTCGATAGCAAAAAATGCCTG